>NZ_CP113933.1:0-9456 GCF_029392135.1 Acinetobacter sp. ESL0695
CTTAGCTCAATTTGGTATTTAATTATGAAAAAATTTGTCGATTTAGATACACAACGAATGAATTTACAGGTTTTTTTAGATGCGAAAAAAAATCTTTTAGAGCGGAATAAACTAGGGCAATTTGCAACACCATCTCAACTAGCTCGAGATATAGTTGAAGAAACTTTAAAATTTTTAGATCAAAAAAAGATCAAATTGCTTGAGCCATCTGTGGGTACTGGTTCATTTATTTTGAATCTTTTAGATAATTTGCCAGCGGATTTAGAAGTTGAAAAAATTATTGGTGTAGAAAAAGATCCTTTATATGGAGAGGCATCAAAAGAGTTTTATGAAAATACTCAAATAGATTTAAGTTATGTTATTAGTGACTTTACACAACTAGAACCATTTGAAAAAGTTAACCTTATTCTTGCAAATCCACCTTATATAAGACACCACTATATTCCTAATAAATTTGATTTAGTAGACAAAGTTTTAGATAGAACAGGAATAAAAGTTTCTGGATTGTCAGGAATGTACATCTATTTTATTTTGCTTTCGCATGCTTGGTTGGAAGAGAATGGTGTTGCTTGTTGGTTAATACCATCCGAATTTTTAGATGTTAACTATGGCAAAAAACTAAGAGAGTATCTTTTAAATGATGTAACTACTCTAAAAATACATAGATTTGATACAGCCAATTCAAAATTTTCAGACGCTTTAGTTT
Source organism: Acinetobacter sp. ESL0695 (assembly GCF_029392135.1). NCBI lineage: Bacteria > Pseudomonadati > Pseudomonadota > Gammaproteobacteria > Moraxellales > Moraxellaceae > Acinetobacter > Acinetobacter sp. ESL0695. The sequence goes on from NZ_CP113933.1 coordinate 707, forward strand.
CTAGCACTATTATTTGGTATAAAAAATCTATTCCACCAAAAAATCATCAGATTAATTTTACATTTGGTGAAAGAATTGCTAATCCAGAAGTAAGTAAAAGACTAGGTTATGATGATTTACTGAAAGAAAGCAAGTGGAGTAGATTTCCTCAAAATGAAGTTCGTACAGATAATGATGAACCAAGGCTAAAAGATTATTTTCGTATTAGTCGTGGAATAGCGACAGGTGAAAATACATTTTTTATTCTGAATAAAGAGGAAATTATTAAAAAAAATCTTCCTTTTGATCAATTTAGACCAATATTGCCAAGACCTCTACATTTAGAATCATTAAATATTCAATCTGATAGATTGGGCTACCCTTCTTTAAAAAAACAACTTTTTGTTCTAAATACTCTTTTAGATATTGAAGATATAGAAAGGAAATATCCGAGTCTTTATATTTATCTTCAAGAAGGTATTGAAAAAGGTGTTGATCAAAGACACTTATGCAAATCAAGAAAATCTTGGTATTTTCAAGAACAAAAAAAGACTTCAAAATTTTATTGTAGCTATATTGGTCGTGCTAAAGATTCAGGAAAATCCCCATTTAAGTTTATCCTTAATGAATCTCAAGCTATTGTAAATAATTCATATTTAATTCTTTATCCATTACCAAGCCTCAATAATATATTAGAGGAAAAACCACAGTTGGCATCAAAAATTATAAACAGCTTAAATAATTTAGATTCTTCTTTTATGACTGATGAAGGGCGAGTTTATGGTGGTGGTATGCAAAAAATTGAACCTACGGAATTAGGTAATGTTAATGCAAGTATGATAGCTAGAATTATTGAAAATGAAGTATAAATGCAGATAGGTACTATAGTTTTTCTAAAATTAACATAATAAGAAATAGAAAAAAGCCCTTGATCACAGATCAGGGGCTTTTTTCTATTTCTTATATGAACGCTTATTTTTTAGAATTAATCGTCCTCTAAATAATATTTATTTAGAGGATTAAATAAGAAAAGTTAAAGTTATTTCAACGAAGTTGCATATCTGGTACTAATATAAGAGAGCTATTTTTAATTTCTCCTACAGTGTCTTCTGGATAAACTATTGATTCTAGAAAATAAATTAAGTTATCAATTGGGCTATTCCAATAGTCGTTCATAATTTCTGAAAGTCTTAAAATATATGGCTCATAACGATAACTTGATCTAAAATCCCAAGAGTTTCCTCTAAGCATAAAATCTTCTAAAAAATTTATTATTCTTTTGAAATCCCCAAAAACATTATTATCGGCTTCAATTGTTACAATTGTCTTTTTTAACAAAACATCATTTTCTAACCAAATTAATCCTTGTGATGATTTTCTGTTAGGTATAACTCCTATACCAAATAAGCTATAGAGTGGTTTACTGTCCCAAAAATACTGTTTTAATAGGCTATTACCATGATTTCCTTCAACTTCTCCAAAAATGATGATTTCATCATCACCACTTTTCAGGCATAGTGCCAAGTCGGAATTTCTTTTGGCTTTAAAAAAATCTGTAGCATCTGTATCAAGTAGATAAGGGAACACTTGAGTTCTCTGGAATATAGAGTCGTGAAATAGTAGTGAATCATCTCCAGTTATAGAAAAATGGGTCGAATCTATTTGATCAAAAATAGGTGTTTGATAATTATCTTGCACATAATACAAAATATCATTAACTAGATTTTGATTGGTTTTGAAGTTCAAAAATTCTGCAAGAAAATATTGGAATCCCCAATTATAGATATATCTAATTAAATTAGAAAATCCTCCACTACGTATATCTCCTCGATAAGTAGATAAACTAGGAGGAGCATAAGTTTCATCATTTTTATAATATTTAGAGTAAAATCCATCTTCCAATGTTTTATGATTTCTTAAACATTTTAGTAGACATAATAGATGGGTAGTCCAATATTGGGTTAAATCAGTATATAGACCAAAATTGGTACTCTTTTTTAACATAATAAAAATACTCTAGATGTTAATAAATATAAGAACTTGCTCTAGCATGAAAAGAAGAAAGTTTAAGTTTATTTACAATTAACATAATACAGCTTATCCGAAATGCAATGTATTAATTGATTTATTTCAATAAGCTTGCAATCCACAAAAAAGCCCGGTTTGTTCAAACTGGGCTTTTTTATGGATTCTTCACGTTCCACGCCTAGTATTTAGCCATTGTTCCACAGTTTTAATTAGACACAATGAACAATGTTCTCACCCATTCGGCAAGAAAAAGCGACTGAGGAAGCCCCTTTTCTTTGGCTCAGGCTCAATATGTTCGGGTACTGGAATGCGTGGATTCTCTATTGGTTGTTCTTGTATAGGTTCAGGTTCTTTTGTAGTTATCTCATCGCTTTTAACAGATGAATTAGTCACTACTTCTTCATCAATTTGAGGTTCAAGCTTACCCTTAAACTCAATTCTATGAGTAAGATCCTCGATATGTTGCATCAAAGACTTTTCTCTCTGATTAGCAAGATCTAATTGATTTTTGAGTAGGGATATCTGTTCTTTTAATAGGTTTTCAACTTCAGAATGAACGTGTACATGTACATCCTCCTGAACGTGTTCAGTGCGTGTACTTGATTGAACACTTATAGGATTGCCATAAACTCGAATTAATTCAGAAAGATCTATAAGATCATCATTATCTCTTGATAATTCTCCATTTTTTAAAGCTTCATATATTGTTGTTCTTGATTTTTTAAAAGCTTTACTTGCGTCCATAACGCTAAACTTTGTACTGTTCAATATAATCCCTCTGTTCATGTACAAGGATGTTCAGAAAACATGTTACCTGAACATGTACTTTATTTCGCCTTGTATCCTAATTTTTTGAGGTATGGCAATAGCTCCTCAAACTTTTCTTGATCTTGTAGCATCTCAGCAATACGAATAGCGAATTGTTGGTAGCTTTCAGTACCATGAGAGTATTTGCTCATCTCAGGAAGATCTGAAAGTTTCTTGGCAAATAAATGGCGTTGAGCATCCGTGAGCTTGGAAAAGAGATCCGTTGTATTTTGGGTGGTATTGATAGGAGGAGTATTTTTCTTTTGCTTAAATGAAAAAGAAAATCCAAAAATATTTCTACCACGCTTATGTTGTTCAAGCTTAACTTTAATATCTGTATGCTCATTAACTTGGGAAATAGCTAAATTGAGAACACGATCTTTAAAATTACCCATACGAGTGTATTCATCATCTAATACACCAATTTTTTTTCTAAACTCTGCTAATTCAATAAATGGTGTTTGTCCTGTGCTACGCCATGCGATTAAGAGTTCATATAAACGGACAGCATAAGCACTACTTAAGTTACTGATTTGTTGTAATTCATATTTAGTAAATTGTTCTTCTAGCTTTGTAATCAAAGGGACAATCGAAGGTGCGAAAATCAATTTTACAGTTGCCTCATCATCAATGTACCTAATTTCACTCACCCAACGACTTAATACATTTTCAACATTTCCTCTTTTATTTATTTCTTGATAGCTAAATTGTCGAGCAAATAAGTCTTTACATGCATCTTTTAATGCTTGATAGGCGGTTTGTCGTGCGACATTAAACTGATTGATATAACTCTCTGCATGCACTTCTAAAGGATCATTGGCATTAATACCTCTACCACTTTCCCTAGCCTCCACAATGGCAAGAAGGATTAAGCGTTGTTCAACTAAATCTAGGTTATAGCTTGCATTGATTAGAGCATTATCTTTAACAACTAGATCTCGCATAAGATTTATCTACTTTATTATTTATGAATATTAATCTATATAAAATATTGTGTAGATTAATGCAAGGTAAACGTAGTTAAATCTACAAAATATATACTGTAGATCATTGGTAGGTAAACGTAGTTAAATCTACAAAATATATACTGTAGATTATTGGTAGGTAAACATAGTCATATTGGTAGGTAAACGTAGTCATATTGGTAGGTAAACGTAGTCATATTGGTAGGTAAACGTAGTCATATATAGTATGTAAGTATTGATACATAAGGCTTTCAGCCTAGCTAAAAGTATTTAAAAGCTTTAAAAATAATTAAAAACCCTTTATATGTTTTCGCTTCGCTCAAACTCTATTGAATCTGGCTTTCGCTCGATTCTGGAGGCAATTTTTTGGCTAATCTCTTTTTTAATTTTAGGAAAAGCAAAAGCAAGATCTAAAACAAAGTCTAAAGCGTCTATGAATTCGCTTCGCTCATGTATTTTTTGCTCGCTTTGCTCGCACAAAGTTTTAATTTCGTTTGTTCGCACCCATTCGGGATGCTCTGTTCTGCCCGTTTTTGATGGTTAGGGAGCTTGTATTCAGGGAAAAGGCATTGCAAAAATTTTAATAGTGTTTGTTCACTCGTAGACACTCGCTCTGTTACTTAAAGAAAAAGGCAAAAGAAAACTATCTTTTGCCTTTAAAACTACATATTGATCGTGATTGAAATATTTTCTTGAGGAACATCAAAATAATTTGCTAACAATCTTTTAGCTTCAGGAATTGAGATTTTTTCTAATTTTTTTTCTTCTAGGTTATTGGTTTCCTCTAATACACCAGTTTCTTGTTCTAATTTATGGAACTGTAAATCTTCTAAGTTAATATTTAGCTCCTCTAAAGAACTATAAGCAACAGGGTTTCTATTTCCATCCCACATATTAGGAATAGAAATATCTGCATATTCAGAAATATTAATTATCCAACGACCTTCAGAATCTGCTTCTTGAGATAGACTGATACTAGAAATTTTACATACTAAAAAGGCTGTGTGGTGCTTTGCTTCAGGTTGACCCCAAGATTTATTTCGGTTTTGAACGCAAACTACGTAACTGCACTTGCCTGCATGATGAGCGTTTAATCTCCAAGCCTGACTTCCTCCTTCTTTTAAAATTCTAGATTTTCCTCGAGCCGTTAGAACTACAACACACTTGTTTTTCATGTAAATCTCCATAGTATAATATTATTATACAAATAAAACAGCATGTACCAATATTGGTACATGCTGTTTTATTTGTATAGCACCATGCGGTACTATTTTCGTTTTTATCTTGTCATTCTTCTTGGTTTAATGGTCTTTTCTTGTTCTGCTTTTAATTTTTGCCGTTCTTCGGCTCTTTGTAAGTCTACGTATTGTTTGATGATCTTGTAGTTGCTTACAAGTTGTTGGTATTGCTTGGCTTTTTCTGGGTATTGTTCCTGATATTTTTCCGATGCGTATTTTTTGAATTTTTCTTGTCGGTAAAGGTTGTTTACACCATTTTCTTTGGTGTTTTCATGTTCATATTTGAGTTCATGGTGTTGTCGCTTGATCTGTTGGAGCTGTGTTGCCCATTCTTTTTTGCCAAATAACATCGGCTTTTTCTGGTTAAGGTCGTTGTATTGATCAACCAGTGTTTGCAGTTGGGCATGGCTTTTTTTCAATCTACCTTGAATGATTTCTTTGGCAAGGGTTTCCCTATGTTGTTTTTGGTGGTCATGGTGGCGTTTGATTTCGGCATCAGCCTTTTTGAAGACAGTATCTATGAAATCTAGGTCTAAATGCGCTTCTTTTGCGCTAATTTTTCCTTGTATGAGTTTGACCAGTATTTCTGCCTGTTCTTTTTGTTTTGTTGGTTTAGCGTGATTTGGTGCGTTTTCAGGGCTATGTGGTTTTTCTTGTATTTGTTCTTTTTTGAGGTGCTGGAGTTGGATCTCGTTCTGTTCAATGAGGTCGTGTAGGGTTTTGTGTTGGGCTTTGATGGTTTGGTTGCGTTGTTTGATGGCATCGTTGGTCTGACTGATTTCGGTGGCGATACCTTGTCTGCGTAGTTTGGTCACGGTACTGCCTTCGTGTAGGGTGGCTTCGAGTCCGTTTTCTTGGTCTTTGTAGCTTCTGTGGTCGACTCGGGCTTTGGATCCTACCAGTTCGAGGTGCATGTTACAGGTGTCGGCAAAGTGTTCTCGCCAATATTCAATTTCGCCACTGTGCTTTTGGTCGAGTTCTCTGCTTTTTTCAGTGAATCCTTCGGGTGTCAGTCGTCTTGTACTCATCAGGATGTGGGCGTGGTAGTTGCGTTCGTCACTGCCGTTGTCAGTATGGGGGGCATGGATGCAAGCATCGACTGCAACTTGATGCCGTTCAACAATGTGGTGACAAAGTTCTTCGAGTAGGGCTTCTCGTTGTTGTTTGTTGAGTTCACTTGGAAAGGCAATTTCAAATTCTCGGGCTACGGTGGAATTTTTTCGGGTTTCTCGTTGTTCAACTTCGTTCCAGAGTTGTTCTCGGTTTTTCAGGTGTTGTGGTGCACCATCGGGGAGAAAGATTTCTTTGTGTTCGATGCCTGTTTTTCGGGTGTAGTCGTGGGTGATGCCTAAGCGTTCGCATTCTATTTTTTCGCCTGAGCGATAGGCAATGGCTGCTGTTGCCGATCTGCCTGCGGATCGGGAAATGGTTTTTACTGAGAAGTGGTAAATTGCCATATTCGCCTTTTTGAAAAATGTGCAAAGCACGTTTTTAAATTTCACGAAGTGAAATTACAACCCTGTATAGGGTTGTCGGGTTATCAGGGTGTCCCTGATCGGACTTGCAAACAAAGTTTGTATAAGTGCGCTCTTCGAGGAAATCATTACGATACATATAGCACCTTGAAAATCCGATTCAAGTGCGTTTATGTTAGTAATTATTTCCCTGCGTGATGGTATTGGTTGTATGGCTAAATCAGAATTACTAGATGAAAAAATTAAGGCTCAGGAAGAGAAATTAAAACAGTTAAAAGCCCAACGTCAGGCTGTTTTATCGAGAGAAAAGGCAAAGGAAAAGCAACAGGCTCGAAAGGACGATACCCGACGTAAGATTTTAATTGGTTCGTGTATGTTGAAAATCACCGTAGAGGATGATCAGGCTCGATCTAAGTTATTGGCTCAGATGGATAGGTATTTGACAGATCCTAGAGATCGACAGTTGTTTGGCTTGTCTGTTTTGGACGTTCAGAACAGTGCTGATTTGATTTAGTGGTTTGGTCTTTCCATTTTGTAGGCTTTGCTGTGGTGGTCGATGGTTTCTTTGAGTTGTTGTTCAGACAGTCGAAATAAGTTTTGCTGTTCGTGAACGAAAGATCCTACAAGATCATCTTTGATGTGCCCTGATGATCTTAATCCTATGCGTAATCCAATGCCAAAAGATGCAAGCTCGTTGAGTTCATCGAGGTTGAGGTTCTTGAATCGGTCAAACTCATCGGGTTCAGGATCGGGTTCTATTCCACCGTATTTAAAAAAGAAGTCATCTACGATTTGTTTCGGAGTTTTGGTCATGACTAATTTTTCTCTTTGGGTTGGGATCTTTTCTGTGCTAGTTCTTTTTTAAAGGCTTTTTTGTCTTGGTAGGATGCTATTAGCATAATGGGAATCAGGACGGGTGCAACGAGTATGCCTAAGGCAAGGTCTTTAAATTTGGGCATTAAACTTCTCCTTGCTTGTAGCTCGAGAAGCAATTTCCCTTTGTAAGGCAGGGTTTTTATTCATTTCTTTCATGATTACGATGGAGCGATCCAACCAAGCGATTGTCCCAGAATTAGCACTTTTATCATTTTGTTTTTTGGTCATGACTAAATTCCGAATAGGTGTATATCCTTTAATATAGTCCTTTTTTTGAGCGGTTGTATTGTTGAGCCTTTGGTATGCGTCAGTGTGTGGCGTTTAATTTCTTGGTCGTGACCAAGAAATTTGCCGTAAAAAACTATGTCAAAAAGGAGCTATGTTTTTAATCCATAAAATTTTGATTAGTTTCGCTATAATCATGCCAACCTTTATTAAAATTTTTTAGCTATATCTATGTCTGTTAATAGAACTCAAGTTGATCGTTGGAAAGAAGATGTAAGAGCATCTATTGATTTTTATAATTCATGGTTTATGGAGTTTGCTCCTAAAGCATTTAGAGATACTCGCAATATCACTATTACTAGTGTAAGTAATTCGATTGTCCACACTAATAATTTGCTCAATATTTCCATAGATGTACTAAAAAACAATCCTGAAATATTACCAATATTAAGAATGTGTACTTGTCCACCCATTGCCCGAGATAGATTAATTGGTTTAGGGGATATTAATCCAAATTTAGTAAAAACTATGGAGTTAAATTCGAGACTCCCTAAACTTTTGTCCTCGGAAAAGCTAGACATTGAACTAAAAAAAATAGTAAGCATAATTCAACATTTGCTAGATCCTGATATTTTTCCATGGGTTGCTGTGAAAGATAATCCAACTGAAAATGATGTATTCAGAGCTTCTAGTATTATTGCTGATAGGTTGTGTGGTTCATTGAGTGATCCGATTATTCGGAATGCTCAAGAGAAAAGACAATTAGCAGCGATACGTCAATGGCTAGAGCAAAAGGGATATGTAGAGTTTAAATCTGTGCCTGGTAGTCAGTTCATGGAAATGCCTGCTGGGACATTTTCATTCAGAATGAATGTTCCTGTTTTTAAAGAAGATAAAAAAACGAATATGCCTATAGATGCTGTTATTAAGCCTATTGGTAGTGATTTGGATACATATCCTTTATTATTTGAAGCTAAATCAGCAGGTGATGTAACGAATACCAATAAAAGAAGAAAAGAAGAAGCAATAAAAATGCAACAGCTACGTCATACATATGGTGACAATATCAATTTTAACCTTTTTCTCTGTGGATATTTTGATTCCGGTTATTTGGGGTATGAAGCTTCAGAAGGAATAGACTGGGTTTGGGAACATAG
>NZ_CP113934.1:0-26149 GCF_029392135.1 Acinetobacter sp. ESL0695
AAATTTCCTATTTTAAGTTCTAATACAAACAGAATTTTATCCCAAAAAAAGCAACCAAACATTGAAATATTATTTAAAACACTAAGTCTTTACCCAGTGGAAGGAGATGATTATCAATATTGGAACCAACATGTTGAGTTATTTAGTCAACTAGAGTTACAAGAAAAAAAATTTGGTGAAATTTGTGAATTTCTAGAGCTTTTTGGTATTCAAGAGATTCCTAATGTTTTATCAAAAAGTGATCTTAATAATATTGAAGTGCATCGACTAATTCTTATATTACATATGGATCATATCGCTTCTAAGTCATTGAATGCAAAATCTATATGCTTTAACCAAATTTTGAAAATCCAATATAAGAATAAAAAAATTCATGAACCATCAAAAACACTTTCAGATATCTTAAGGTTTTTAGCAGGATGTAATGTCTCTGAAAAAATTTTAACGGAGATACCATCAGTTACAGCCACAGAGGATTGGTTTTACGAATCTACAGAGCACCCTTTAACAGATGAAGAAGAACGATACATGATGCAGTTGATTAAGAAGTTAAGAGAGAATAAAAAAATTTGTTTATTAGAAGATATGTTCTTTGTTATTGGTTTACCAATTCATCCTGAACTAAAGACATTAGAAGATGTTGATAAAATTAATACGAAGTTTCTAGATTCAAATTCTGATTTAGAATATGTTAGATTTTCCAACTTAAGAGCAATTTGGTTAATATATATTTATCAAATTTTTTTAGTCAGTAACTCCTCCAAAGAACAAAAAGAAAACCTACTAGAATCTTCTTTATTTTTAGATTTATGGAATAAATTTTTAACCATATATCCGTCAGAAGGCCAAAAATTTTGGCCTTCTGAATTAGAAGAATAATTATTTACTTGGTGGATTATTATCTCGTCCACCACCTGAAGGATTGCCTGTAGTACTTGGCCAGCCCGCTGTACTCATATTGTTCTTCCTTATTTTGATTTCGTAGGTTTATGGTTAGGATTCAATTGATTAGTACGATTAATCTGATTTTGTGTATGTTGCAAATTATTAGGGTTTTTAACCGTAGCACGTTGATCATTCGCTGTTTTTGTCATCAGTTTCTCCTTAAGATATTTAACATTTGACGAAAACATTATTACTTTTAAAAAATAACTCTGTTGCCTAAAACCCCTAAATAAAGTACATTTTTTAATCAAAAAAGAATTTAGGTTTTATATTTAAGAAAATCTCGATTTAACATAATGGTAAGTTACACGAAAAGGGAGCTATTAGCTCCCTTTTGAGCATTTCGGATAAGGTGTATTATGTTAACTTTAGAAAACTTAATATCTACCATTTGAAGTTTGATAAATTTTTTCGTAGAAAAAAATTAAATGAGTTGTACATGTATATGTGAATCCATTTGATGCTAAAGGAACAGGAGATAGAAATTTATACCCTACTAATTCAAAGTTTCCTCCAACAAATCCATCATCTAGTTTATTGGCTGCAATCAAAAGAAGTTGTTGTTGATAGCAGTATTCAATTTGAAGAAGAAGATGTGAAGTTAATTTAGGAATTACATGAATATATTCTAAGAATTTTCTCTAGAAATTTCTTTAGTATCATATAGTAATGTGACTTTAGCTAGCATTTGTGCATGATTTACTAGATAGCTAGTATCTAAAGCATTTATTATTTCCATTCCAATTTCGATATTATTTTTATCTTTAAATATTTTTAAGATATTTCCTGAATTTTTGTTTTCACATTCCTCAACAAAATATAGAAATTGCTGTGCTCTTTTATTTAATTGATATTGAGTAAAACCTTGATATATACCTTTCAGAGAACTAACTATAGGGAATGCTTTTATAATTTCTTCTAAAATGTTTTCAGTTGTATTTAATAAAACATTTTTTACCAAATTTTCACTAGCCTCTGAAGTTATTCCTAATATTTTATTTTTAGTATTCATTAATTTATATCCAAGATTGAACTACTAATTTATCTTAAAATTTTATGATTATAAAGATTAAAAATATATACTTAACATAATGAAAAGTTAAGCGAAATGGAAGCTTATAGCGCCCATTTTCAGTATTTCAGATAATGTTATTATATTAATTTTAGGAAATTTCAGTAAGAACAATTTTTGGTTCTGTCACATGAGTAGTATTGATGTGTCGTGTCCACTCAAAGTTTTTAAACAGCTTTCTAACTATTCAATAGGAACATTTACAATATCGCGAAAAATTAATCTATTTTCTTGATTTCTAACTTCACATATTAATTGATGTATTCCTCTATACATACAATCTCTACTTATAGATTTTTTGTGAATATTGATATGTTGTCTTCTTTCTGCACTATAGTAAACCGTAAATTCCGATACATCTTTAACATTAATATTTTCTAGTAATTCTGGTTCATTATTAAAACCTAAATTATTATTTTTTATAAATTTAATCTGTAAGGGAAATTTTAAAATACTTTCATTAAAAATCTGTATTTCAGTAGTTATCGATGAATTTTTTGGAATAATTTTAGTGTTACTTTTGAAATCATATACTTCACCAGTTGGAGAAATAATTCTGTTCTTTAAGGTAATCATATTGCTATGAACTATACCATTACATAAATTTTGCTTAATATCTGTTGGTATTGGTAAGCCTTGTAAATAGTTTTTTTGATCTAGTTCTCTCATCATGTAGTTTAATGGAGATCCATCTTTGACATAATTAGGGCTCACATGCAGAATATCTATTGTTTCGCCATCCTGTTTTCTAGTTTTTACTTGGGAAAAATTTTTTGGCCAATTAAAAAACTCTAAAATCCCTTGACCAATCATTGAATTATTCTTGCTAGATAGACCTTGTAACTTTGCAGCTAGATCAACAGGTAATCCTGTAGGTGATACTTCTCCTGTAGAACCATATCCATAATTTGCCCACAAGACTTCATGATCATCACCAAAATTACATCCTATTCTAAACCCAAAGTCTTGAATATCTTCAAAATCAGGTTTTCTTCTTCTCTTAACCACGGTTGTATATTTTGTTCCAATACAATCTTAAGCATAGCTGCACAATTCATACAGTCTAGAATAGCTTGTTCTTTCGTTATATTTGAAGACCCAAAAAAACCTAATACAGCGTCTCCCATAATTCTATGAACATAACCATCAAAAGACCTGATTACTTCAATACATGCTTGTATAACAGCATTTTTAAATTTATATACAAAAGGTAAATCGTACTTTAAAGATAAACGTGTAGATCCTTTTATATCAATAAACATTGAACATATATACTGATTCACTAATTCATCACTATATTTTAAATTAATAAAATCAGGATGTTGTGCTATTGTTGTATAGTTAAAACCAGGTTTATCAAAGTATTTCCTCAATGGTTTTTGGATTTGATATTCGGGTTGAGGTGCATTAGGTAAATTTATACCTGTATAAGCCTCTACACCATAGCTTTCAGCCTTAATTATTTGCCTATTTTCTTCCAATCTGTTAGTTGTAGCACTATCAAATCCCACCAAACTTTTATGATTTTCAAATAAATTAGAAAAAAATGAATCATTAATGACTTTTTTCAAGCTATCCACCTGTTTTTATTACAATTAAAAATAGTAAAATTAATAAAGCACACACTATAACCCAAGTTATCCATTTATTGACAGCCTCGTAATCATCAAACTTTTTATTAGTAACATGTGCCATAACCTGTACTTGATTTAAAAGATCATTTAATGAGTCTAGTTCAGTATTATTGTGTACTTTTGTTTTATACTTATCAAAAGAAGCATACCTATCTATATCTTTATAAAAAATAGTAGAAAGATCATTTTTATTGATAATATCTACACTGTTTTTTGAACTCCTTCTGTTAGGTTGAATCACTTTCATACAGCTTTTGTACCAAAAAAAAGAAAAGAGTAGAAAAAAAATATAAATAATTACCACACTACATGTTAATGGTTGAGGTTCTATTTTATCTAATTTTTGTATATCTATTCCCCATCCAACTAAGGCAGTTATAGCTACTAAAAGACTACTTAACAAAGTTATCTGGTTAGAAGCTTTTGTATTAGCCAATTGAATATATTGATCAAAACGACTTAAGACTTTAAAATAAAATTCAATTTTTTCTTTTATTTCCACAGCTTATTTCCAGCAAAAAAATTTGTATAACTCTATATTATCTTACATTCAAATCTTAAAAAAAATCTCTTATTCAAAATATCAAATAGATAAAAAAATCACTAAATCTCAGGCTATTTAACATAATGGGCATTACCCGAACTAAATTCCATAAAGTTATTTGTAATCAGTGCCTTAAATATTTTACATAATGCTAAAAATATCAAAAAAACCGATCTAGAAACATGTCGGCTTTTTTTACAGCAGTTTTGGTAGGTTTTGCCTATAATTTTGGTGATTTAATCAGCAATTCGTTTATATTGCTTAAATTCAGATAAAATAGGATTCATTTCTTTTTCATAGAGTGCAATATACTTATCTGAAAGTCCTCGACTACCAGATGCATGAGGAAAGCAAATAACTTTACATTTTTCAAAATCATTGAAGAAGATATTAAATTTAGTGCCTTTATCTTGATACTCAGTTTTTTGTACTCGTTTTAATGGGGTAATTTCATTGCCCATAATCTTTGTAAATCTATCCCATACTTTATTACTTCTCAAAAGATCAATCAGTTGTCGACCAATAAAAATAATAATTTTAGGCTTCAACGTCTCAACATGGAGTAAAAAATTATCAATTGCTTCAGGTTCTAAAAAAGGAGAGTAATCTTTAATATTATGATTGCATGTAATAGCCCAATTGGTTTGAACAAGACTTTTATCAAAATCTCCGCCTAAACCCTCTTCATCTAAAGCATGTCCCCATAAAGCAAACCATTTTTTGATATTATTATCATATGGCCATGTTTTCGCTCTTTCGCCATAACGTAATGCTTTATTGCTAAAAGTGCATTCAATGGAAAAATCTACCTCAATTTCTTCAGATTGTTCTTGATCTGCTTTAGACTCTCCCCATTCATAACCACAAATCATAATCCCTTCTTGATCATTCCACCCTTTAAATATGGCATTTCCTAAATTCAACTTTGTCATATGATGTCCTATCTTATTTATCGTTCAAATTATTAGAATTAAAAGTATTATATACTCTAATTATCAGTACTTTTATTAATGATTAAAGACTTGGACCATCATAGCCTTTATTTTGACTTTGCTGTTTAAAAGCCTTTTGAGACTTAGTTTCCTCTAGTGTTTTTTGCTTTTGGTATTCAACTTCATAATATGTTTTATACAGCTCATAGCGGTTTTCAGCACGTATACGATTAATTTCTGCGGTCATTTCTTGTTTTTGTTGATATCGCTCAGGATCAGTTTCTTTGGCATATTTTATGGCTTTATTCATCATCGGTACATCTTGTAAATTTGTTCCATATTTTTTGTTATAGTCCTCATTGGATAGGCAACGCACAAAGCTAGGGACTTCAACTTTCACCCCTTTTATCTCAAGGATCTTGGTCGGTGCATATCGCTCTAAGCTATGATTAATCAGTTGTTCGGTCTTTTCTCTGTATAGCTGAAGTTGTCCTTTACCCAGTCCTAATACATCCGCAGTCAGCTTCTGAGCACCACCTTTTTCGGGTTGCTTCGGGTTATAACGTTTAAAAAACTGTTCTGGAGTGCGATCAATTTCATCAACATGTCTTTCGCTATACATGAAGTGTAAGTGGGGTTGTTCTTCACCACCTAAGCTCCCGGCATGAGTATGAATGGAGCAGGTGTAAGGAAATTGATAGCGATCTGCAAGTTCAATAATAAATTGTTCAGCAAGCTCAATTCGTTGTTTTGTGCTGAGTTCTTTCGGTAGGGCAATGACTAGACTTGAACTCACACGGCCATTTTTTCGTTCATATAGATCCGCAGCTTGCCAAAATTCCGCAGGTTTTCCTTCTGCAAATTTTGGCATATTGCCTGATTGTACGAACTCAACTTTTTCCTGACTATTTTCTTTGTAACGTGCAAATTCTGCTGTTCGCGTAATGTAGTGAAAGCGTCCTTTTGCAGTACTTTTATTTTTGCTCGACTGTGTTTTGATGATGTGCTCAAGATTGCAATAAAACATCGATTTAACTCAGTTGTTCGCTTTACGGTACCCAGCATAATAGATCGATTTTAAAAAATAGAGTGCTCATATTTTGATAAAAGCCCACGAATATGATGAAACAGTCATCGATTATGTTAAAACAATCCCGACTTTATTGTGAAACAACTCAGGGGTTATGTTGAAACAATTGTCATTTGTGATGTAACAGCAATATATTTATGAGGAAACAAGTTTTTTTAAAGCTGTTTCCTCATTTTTCTCAAAAATACGCTCATATTTTTTATATTAATATCAATAGCTTAAAAACCTCGTAGAGCGAAGTTGAAGTGTTTCTAAATAAGCTAAAATAACTGTGTTATTTTAGCTTATTTAGAAACACGGAAACGAGCTAAATATTTAAATAATTTGTTCTCACATTTATTTAAATATTCTCACGATAGCATATGCTAGTCTAGAGTGATCAGTTTTCTACCCTTTCAATGTTCGAGAAAATTATGGCTCAACGTGGTCGACCTACAAAAGTGCTTTCATCGTCTGATCTAAGTGAACTCCTTCTTTTTATCCGAAGCTTACCTTTCAGAAAAAAGAATCAAGAACATGCTTTAGATCTATTACAAAGAACTGAGCAAGATTTTGATGAAGCTGAAATGAAAATTCTGAAATCAGCAGATCGAGAAAAACTGCTCTTTCAACAGAGACAGGGATTACTAGAACAAATCAAACTCAAAGAGAAAAATCAGCAAAAGTTGTTTGAAAATGAACTTGAGATTTTAGCATTAGAAAAGAACAGACAAGAGCGAGAGGACTTTTTTCGCTTAGATCGAGCATTAGAATCTTACATGAAGATCCAAAAGGCCGTTTTAAATGATCGTATAAGGCTTGAAAATGAGCGTAGACGCGATGTTTTAAAGAAATCAGGGAAATCTACATCAGAAGCTCAAAAAAGGCGTAATGAGGAAAATAGGCGCAAATATGAGTTAGGAGGTGCTGTATTGGCTGCTTTTAAAAAATTGAATATGGATATTGAATCTCTTACACCAGAGCAAATCCAAAATATAATTATTAATAATATAACCTTCGTAAAACAGGTTAAACAAAGCGAAATATTTAAAGAGGTTATCAAGCATCAAGAAAACTATTTCAAGCAACGTAATCTTTTTTTTGATGTACTAGATGGTTTAACAAAATGGTCAAAATCTAATAAGAAACTATCAACAATTGAAATTGAAAAACGTAAATCTAAGTATGAAGAATAGAATTAATTTGTGGTTTAGATGTTGTTTACTAGAATGATAAACAGTGATTTTTTTATTTTTTAATAAGAAAAAAATAGCGAAGCGCTTTTTATATATATTTTAAATCTTTTAAATCTTTTACGTTCGTTATAGCCCTTGTATAACAAGGGTTTCAGGTTCTAACTATGACGGATTGACTACTAACTATGACGGATTGACTACTAACTATGACGGATTGACTACTTAACTATGACGGATTGACTACTAACTATGACAAGTATATAGTTGTCATATATTAAGGGTATTAATGGTTTTATTTTGAATAAGAATCAAGTTGTAAAATCAAATCAAGTTATAGAAGCTTCGTACCAATTGAGTGCCGTAGAACAACGTATCATATTGGCTGCAATCTCATTAATACCCAAAAATAAGGTTATTACAGATGATGAGTTATATCCTGTAAGTGTTAATGAATTACAGCTTTTAGGTGTACATGAAAAGACAGCTTATAGAGATCTAAAAGAAGGTATCAATAGACTTTATGAACGATCTATAAATTTGAGTATTGATGAAAAATCAATCAAAATGCGATGGGTACAGGAAGTTCAGTTCTTAGATAGCCAAGGCGTTATTGGAATTCGTTTTTCAAAACCAATTTTACCCTTCATTTCAAATTTAAGTAAGGAGTTTACTAAGTATGCGTTATCAGACATTGCTGGTATAAGTAGTGCATATGCTATTCGTATCTATGAATTATTAGTTCAATATCGCCAAATAGGCAAGCGAGAGATATCTATTGAGAATTTAAGAACCATGTTAGAGCTTGGTAAAAATATCCTTTATTCGCTGATTGCAAAAAACGAGTAATTGACACAGCTGTAGATCAAATAAATGAATACAGTCCTTTGAAAGTAACTTATGAACAGAAAAAGACAGGACGCAGAGTTACTCATATTCTTTTTTCATTCAAAGAAAAATCTAAAGGTGGTGATGAAAACAATATCAATAAATCCAAAGATTTTTATAAATTGACAGATGCTCAAATTAATATGTTCGGAAATCAACTATCTCGTTTGCATGAGTTTTCTCATCTAGCATTAGAGGGTGAAAGTTATGAAGCATTAGCATTAAAAATAAAAGATATGTTGCGAGATCAAAGCCAACAGAAAAGACTAATTCCCTACTTAAAAACTTAGGTTTTAAACCTTGAGTGTATTGAATAATACACTTATTGTGTTCTTTAATACGTATCATAAATACATAGTAATACACCATGAAAACAAGTACGAAATACAGTATTAGTGATGCTGCTACACTGTATAAGAAATCAAGAGCAACATTATATAAAGACTTGAAAAATGGAGTTTTAAGTCGTGATCAAGATGGTTTTATCGACTTCTCTGAACTACTCCGTGTCTATGGTGAGCCGTTTAGTGGGAAAAACTCAAAACGTCTTGATATACATAAAATACAAAATAATAATACACTTGAATACAGCGAAAATACAGTTGTAGAGCTCAAGAATCAGATCGACTTTTTGAAAAAACAGTTAGAAAGGGCAGAAGATAGAGAGGCAAAAGCTAATTCCCGCATCGACACACTGTTGACCCTCATTGAAATGAAATCACCCCAAGCTAGAACTGCTAATAATCATCAATCTGAACCTGATATAACAGTAGATCCCAAACTAGAAACTAAACCTAAAGATGACGAATTGACTACTAATAGTCAAATTGAAAATAAGCGTATCCCTGTTCCTGAGCATGTTGAATCTGAGCCTAAAAAACGTGGTTTTCTAAGCCGTTTTTTCCTGCCATATGGTTAGTTAATCTGAGCCTAAAAAACGTGAAATATTGCTTAATAACAAAGGATGGAACATGAAAAATCAATAAACACCATTCTAGTATGTTGAACTCTAGAATGGTGTTTATAAGAAAAATTAAGGTATTTCATATAATCAATATTATGTTAATTTTAGAAAAAATTAACATAAATATATCTGTAACGCTATGATATAAGTACAGTAATCATGAATGTATAAATATATGTTGCAAGCTTTTCATATAATCTTATCCTCCATACTATTTTTAATACCAGTTTTTATATTTTTTTACGATATTATTTTATTTTTGTTCCATAAAAAAAATAAAATAAATCAAATACTAACTAGCGATTCCTTAAAAATTTTCAAAGATAAATTCCTTGAAATAAAAGTACCTTTAGCAAGAAAAAATTTGGAAGCGCAGGCTATAACAGGTTATAAAAATATTACATCTGACCTGATTGAGTATCTTCTTGATAAAAATGTTAAAAATCTAAACTTTACTTTATATATATTTAGTAAAGCTATAAAATATATTTCTCTAAAGAGAATAGACTCTAATGATGATAGCTCTAACTTAGCCGTACGTACTGAACCACCAATGTATTTTGGTTTGGTAAACTTCAATCTCAAACTAATTTTCATTTTATTTGTGATCTATTTTTGGTCATCTACATGGCTCACAGATTTATTTATAACTTTCAAGGCTCCATTTCAATTAAAATATTTTTTATTAACCTTATGGACTATATTCTTATCTCATATTGCGATAGCAACACATGAGTATCGCTGTTTGTTAAAGTTTCAGGATATTGTAAAAAATCTTGATTAGTTTTAAATATTTACAGGTATTATTATGTCTTTAGTCGAAATTTTTGATGAGCTTCAGTGGAAGCAAAAGCAACATGATAAAAGATATCATGAAGATATTTGGATTCTAAGTGTCCAAAATAGAGCTAAACATATGATCCTCCATCTGAATAAATATTCAGGGAAGTTCTTTGAAAGTTTAAGAGAGAATAATTTGGAAAAGTTAGAAGGACATGTCATAGATGCTATGATCATCAACTTTTCATATGCAAATATTTTCCAAGTCCCAATCTCAAGAAATTATGAAAAAAAAAAATTAATATTAATGATTTAAATCAATTAATTAACTCATTTAAAACAACTAATAACAAACATATTCTAGATATGGTTATAGATTTCGCAATATCTGTTGGAAAGATGTCTAAGACCATAGAGTCTTTAGATCATGTTGAACAGCATAACTATAGAGAAAATTTGAATCAGTATGTATTTGATATTCAAGACACACTATTTTCTGTATGTGCATATTTAACACTGAGTGATATTGAGAAAAAAATCGAAAAACGCTTATATTCTGTTGAAAGCAAAAATATGAGTTTTAAAAGATTAGGAAATTATTCTTCAGGTTATTTATAAAATATGTTTTGGAATGGAAAAAATTAGAATCAATCAAATCATCGTTAATAGAACTAGATGGTTCTAATGACCTTGGAAAAGTAAAAGTAGATTGTGCATCTATTGAACTAACTGTTGGCTCTGAAGTATACATTACACCAAGTAGTGAAAATGATCCAAAAGTGAAAAGAGTACTGACTGAAAAAAATCTCAGTTTATTATTCCAAAAGGACAATTTGCTCTTTTAATTACTGAAGAAATAGTGAAGGTTCCAAATAATGCTTTAGCTTTTATTTCTTTTAAAGCTAAATATAAATATAAAGGACTAATCAATGTTTCAGGGTTTCATGTAGATCCAGGTTGGTATGGAAAATTAACTTTCTCTATTTATAATGCTGGTCCTAGTGATATAGCATTAGAGAAAGGTGATCCATTTGCTTTGATTTGGTATGCTGATTTGGATAATGAATATGTCGAAAATGGTCAACTTTTTGATTCCAAGTATGTAAAATCCTATACCTCTCCTGTAACCAAAATGGGAAGCAATCGAGTTTCTGATATGACAGGTGATATCTTTTTCACCTTTTAAATTAAAGAAAGAATTAGATGATTTAAAAGAAAAATATAATAAAGAAATTCTTTCCATTAAAGAAGAAATGCATAAATCAGAGGGTAGACTTATGATTAGACATATTCTTTTATTACTTGGTATTGGTAGTTTATTAATAGTAATCATAAGATTAGATAAAATCATACCATCGCTGCAAAGGATGTTTAGTTAGTAATGAAATTAGAATTTAATTTAGGTTTTGATCACTACTGGCATTTCACAAATGAACGTCAAAAAGCATTTATAAACAAATGTATAACATCAAAAATAAAAACTTCAGATGTAGTTATTAATAAGTATAAATTTACAAATACATATAGATGTTTAGATAGAACCAGTCAATTTTTAATAAAAAATATTATTAATCTTGATAATCAAGATCCCCATAATTTATTTTTTAGAATAATGATTTTTAAGTTATTCAATAAAATTAGTACTTGGGAACTTTTAGAGAAAAGATTGGGAGAAATCAATATCAAAGATTTTTCCGTAACATCATTTTCTGAAATATTGGAAAAAATTAAAGAAAAACAAGCAATCTATTCAAATGCATATATAGTTCCATCAGGTATAAAGGAATATGGAAGAGAACTTAAGCATGAAAATAATTTGCTCATGTTAAAGTTCATGCTCGATAATAATTTTCAAGATAAAATATGGGAGCTAAAAAACCTAGAAGATATATTTAATCTATTTATATCAGTTCCAACATTAGGTCCATTTCTAGCATATCAATATGCTATTGATATAGCTTTGATATAGCTTATAGTGAATTTTCTGATGCAAAAGAAATTGACTTTATTATTGCTGGACCAGGAGCTATAAGAGGAATTCATAAGTGCTTTAAGAACATATCTCCAAAGCAATATTCTTCGGTTATTTTTTGGATGTATGAAAACCAAAATAAATATTTAAAAGGCTTTACTGAAATAAATAACCACAAACTTCAACCAATTGATTTACAAAATATTTTTTGTGAAGTTGATAAATACCTTCGAATAGTTTTACCTGAGTTAACTAGCAATAGAAAAAAAATTAAGCAAGTTTATAATCCTAATCTAGATAGTATAAAAATACAAACTCCCAAAAAATGGAATCTTAATCAAGATTGTTTATTTATGATTTAACATAGAACTTCTTATACGAAATATAGTTGTAGTGCATTACAGTGATTTTATATACGCAATAAGTGGGAAAAGTGATGACTAATGTTAATTTCAGGGTTGATTTGGTCCTAAAAGAACAAGGGGTTTCACCTATTGAGTTTTTTACAAATATTCTTGAATATATTGCTATGACTAGAAAACTCCTAGTACAAAGAGCTTTATTTTCTAAAGAAGATACAGAGCTATTAGCTGCTGTTTAAGCGTATTAATTATCCTGAAGAAATTTTTGAGGAAATTACATTAGATGACTTATAAACTTTTATGCCATAAGGGCTTCAGTAGTAAATGGGAAAAACTTCCTAGTGCTATATGAGATCAATTTAAGAATAAATTAGCTAAGATAATAGATCACCTTTAAGTATATGCTTTGGAATATGCTTAAAGGTGATCTTGCAGGCTGCTGTAAAATCAAACCATTGAAAGCAGGTGTCCGGCTTATTTATGAGGTCTTTGCTAATTACAGTTGGAAAACGAGTTGGTAACATCGTTTATGATAAAGCAAAGCAGCGAGTTAAAGATTAATAGAATGGAAAGCCTCTTTTATACGTATGCCATTAAGCATATGAATCGTACTTTACTTAAAACTATTAACAAAATCTCAAAAACTAATTATGAGAATTTTACTTATGATGAACTAATCAGTTCGATAAAACTTAGTTTATTAAAAGATTATAAATTTCCTATTTTAAGTTCTAATACAAACAGAATTTTATCCCAAAAAAAGCAACCAAACATTGAAATATTATTTAAAACACTAAGTCTTTACCCAGTGGAAGGAGATGATTATCAATATTGGAACCAACATGTTGAGTTATTTAGTCAACTAGAGTTACAAGAAAAAAAATTTGGTGAAATTTGTGAATTTCTAGAGCTTTTTGGTATTCAAGAGATTCCTAATGTTTTATCAAAAAGTGATCTTAATAATATTGAAGTGCATCGACTAATTCTTATATTACATATGGATCATATCGCTTCTAAGTCATTGAATGCAAAATCTATATGCTTTAACCAAATTTTGAAAATCCAATATAAGAATAAAAAAATTCATGAACCATCAAAAACACTTTCAGATATCTTAAGGTTTTTAGCAGGATGTAATGTCTCTGAAAAAATTTTAACGGAGATACCATCAGTTACAGCCACAGAGGATTGGTTTTACGAATCTACAGAGCACCCTTTAACAGATGAAGAAGAACGATACATGATGCAGTTGATTAAGAAGTTAAGAGAGAATAAAAAAATTTGTTTATTAGAAGATATGTTCTTTGTTATTGGTTTACCAATTCATCCTGAACTAAAGACATTAGAAGATGTTGATAAAATTAATACGAAGTTTCTAGATTCAAATTCTGATTTAGAATATGTTAGATTTTCCAACTTAAGAGCAATTTGGTTAATATATATTTATCAAATTTTTTTAGTCAGTAACTCCTCCAAAGAACAAAAAGAAAACCTACTAGAATC
Source organism: Acinetobacter sp. ESL0695 (assembly GCF_029392135.1). NCBI lineage: Bacteria > Pseudomonadati > Pseudomonadota > Gammaproteobacteria > Moraxellales > Moraxellaceae > Acinetobacter > Acinetobacter sp. ESL0695. The sequence goes on from NZ_CP113934.1 coordinate 13,859, forward strand.
TTCTTTATTTTTAGATTTATGGAATAAATTTTTAACCATATATCCGTCAGAAGGCCAAAAATTTTGGCCTTCTGAATTAGAAGAATAATTATTTACTTGGTGGATTATTATCTCGTCCACCACCTTATTTTGATTTCGAAGGATTGCCTGTAGTACTTGGCCAGCCCGCTGTACTCATATTGTTCTTCCTTATTTTGATTTCGTAGGTTTATGGTTAGGATTCAATTGATTAGTACGATTAATCTGATTTTGTGTATGTTGCAAATTATTAGGGTTTTTAACCGTAGCACGTTGATCATTCGCTGTTTTTGTCATCAGTTTCTCCTTAAGATATTTAACATTTGACGAAAACATTATTACTTTTAAAAAATAACTCTGTTGCCTAAAACCCCTAAATAAAGTACATTTTTTAATCAAAAAAGAATTTAGGTTTTATATTTAAGAAAATCTCGATTTAACATAATGGTAAGTTACACGAAAAGGGAGCTATTAGCTCCCTTTTGAGCATTTCGGATAAGGTGTATTATGTTAACTTTAGAAAACTTAATATCTACCATTTGAAGTTTGATAAATTTTTTCGTAGAAAAAAATTAAATGAGTTGTACATGTATATGTGAATCCATTTGATGCTAAAGGAACAGGAGATAGAAATTTATACCCTACTAATTCAAAGTTTCCTCCAACAAATCCATCATCTAGTTTATTGGCTGCAATCAAAAGAAGTTGTTGTTGATAGCAGTATTCAATTTGAAGAAGAAGATGTGAAGTTAATTTAGGAATTACATGAATATATTCTAAGAATTTTTCTCTAGAAATTTCTTTAGTATCATATAGTAATGTGACTTTAGCTAGCATTTGTGCATGATTTACTAGATAGCTAGTATCTAAAGCATTTATTATTTCCATTCCAATTTCGATATTATTTTTATCTTTAAATATTTTTAAGATATTTCCTGAATTTTTGTTTTCACATTCCTCAACAAAATATAGAAATTGCTGTGCTCTTTTATTTAATTGATATTGAGTAAAACCTTGATATATACCTTTCAGAGAACTAACTATAGGGAATGCTTTTATAATTTCTTCTAAAATGTTTTCAGTTGTATTTAATAAAACATTTTTTACCAAATTTTCACTAGCCTCTGAAGTTATTCCTAATATTTTATTTTTAGTATTCATTAATTTATATCCAAGATTGAACTACTAATTTATCTTAAAATTTTATGATTATAAAGATTAAAAATATATACTTAACATAATGAAAAGTTAAGCGAAATGGAAGCTTATAGCGCCCATTTTCAGTATTTCAGATAATGTTATTATATTAATTTTAGGAAATTTCAGTAAGAACAATTTTTGGTTCTGTCACATGAGTAGTATTGATGTGTCGTGTCCACTCAAAGTTTTTAAACAGCTTTCTAACTATTCAATAGGAACATTTACAATATCGCGAAAAATTAATCTATTTTCTTGATTTCTAACTTCACATATTAATTGATGTATTCCTCTATACATACAATCTCTACTTATAGATTTTTTGTGAATATTGATATGTTGTCTTCTTTCTGCACTATAGTAAACCGTAAATTCCGATACATCTTTAACATTAATATTTTCTAGTAATTCTGGTTCATTATTAAAACCTAAATTATTATTTTTATAAATTTAATCTGTAAAGGAAATTTTAAAATACTTTCATTAAAAATCTGTATTTCAGTAGTTATCGATGAATTTTTTTTGGAATAATTTTAGTGTTACTTTTTGAAATCATATACTTCACCAGTTGGAGAAATAATTCTGTTCTTTAAGGTAATCATATTGCTATGAACTATACCATTACATAAATTTTGCTTAATATCTGTTGGTATTGGTAAGCCTTGTAAATAGTTTTTTTGATCTAGTTCTCTCATCATGTAGTTTAATGGAGATCCATCTTTGACATAATTAGGGCTCACATGCAGAATATCTATTGTTTCGCCATCCTGTTTTCTAGTTTTTACTTGGGAAAAATTTTTTGGCCAATTAAAAAACTCTAAAATCCCTTGACCAATCATTGAATTATTCTTGCTAGATAGACCTTGTAACTTTGCAGCTAGATCAACAGGTAATCCTGTAGGTGATACTTCTCCTGTAGAACCATATCCATAATTTGCCCACAAGACTTCATGATCATCACCAAAATTACATCCTATTCTAAACCCAAAGTCTTGAATATCTTCAAAATCAGGTTTTTCTTCTCTTAACCACGGTTGTATATTTTGTTCCAATACAATCTTAAGCATAGCTGCACAATTCATACAGTCTAGAATAGCTTGTTCTTTCGTTATATTTGAAGACCCAAAAAAACCTAATACAGCGTCTCCCATAATTCTATGAACATAACCATCAAAAGACCTGATTACTTCAATACATGCTTGTATAACAGCATTTTTAAATTTATATACAAAAGGTAAATCGTACTTTAAAGATAAACGTGTAGATCCTTTTATATCAATAAACATTGAACATATATACTGATTCACTAATTCATCACTATATTTTAAATTAATAAAATCAGGATGTTGTGCTATTGTTGTATAGTTAAAACCAGGTTTATCAAAGTATTTCCTCAATGGTTTTTGGATTTGATATTCGGGTTGAGGTGCATTAGGTAAATTTATACCTGTATAAGCCTCTACACCATAGCTTTCAGCCTTAATTATTTGCCTATTTTCTTCCAATCTGTTAGTTGTAGCACTATCAAATCCCACCAAACTTTTATGATTTTCAAATAAATTAGAAAAAAATGAATCATTAATGACTTTTTTCAAGCTATCCACCTGTTTTTATTACAATTAAAAATAGTAAAATTAATAAAGCACACTATAACCCAAGTTATCCATTTATTGACAGCCTCGTAATCATCAAACTTTTTATTAGTAACATGTGCCATAACCTGTACTTGATTTAAAAGATCATTTAATGAGTCTAGTTCAGTATTATTGTGTACTTTTGTTTTATACTTATCAAAAGAAGCATACCTATCTATATCTTTATAAAAAATAGTAGAAAGATCATTTTTATTGATAATATCTACACTGTTTTTGAACTCCTTCTGTTAGGTTGAATCACTTTCATACAGCTTTTGTACCAAAAAAAAAGAAAAGAGTAGAAAAAAATATAAATAATTACCACACTACATGTTAATGGTTGAGGTTCTATTTTATCTAATTTTTGTATATCTATTCCCCATCCAACTAAGGCAGTTATAGCTACTAAAAGACTACTTAACAAAGTTATCTGGTTAGAAGCTTTTGTATTAGCCAATTGAATATATTGATCAAAACGACTTAAGACTTTAAAATAAAATTCAATTTTTTCTTTTATTTCCACAGCTTATTTCCAGCAAAAAAATTTGTATAACTCTATATTATCTTACATTCAAATCTTAAAAAAAAAATCTCTTATTCAAAATATCAAATAGATAAAAAAATCACTAAATCTCAGGCTATTTAACATAATGGGCATTACCCGAACTAAATTCCATAAAGTTATTTGTAATCAGTGCCTTAAATATTTTACATAATGCTAAAAATATCAAAAAACCGATCTAGAAACATGTCGGCTTTTTTACAGCAGTTTTGGTAGGTTTTGCCTATAATTTTGGTGATTTAATCAGCAATTCGTTTATATTGCTTAAATTCAGATAAAATAGGATTCATTTCTTTTTCATAGAGTGCAATATACTTATCTGAAAGTCCTCGACTACCAGATGCATGAGGAAAGCAAATAACTTTACATTTTTTCAAAATCATTGAAGAAGATATTAAATTTAGTGCCTTTATCTTGATACTCAGTTTTTGTACTCGTTTTAATGGGGTAATTTCATTGCCCATAATCTTTGTAAATCTATCCCATACTTTATTACTTCTCAAAAGATCAATCAGTTGTCGACCAATAAAAATAATAATTTTAGGCTTCAACGTCTCAACATGGAGTAAAAAATTATCAATTGCTTCAGGTTCTAAAAAAGGAGAGTAATCTTTAATATTATGATTGCATGTAATAGCCCAATTGGTTTGAACAAGACTTTTATCAAAATCTCCGCCTAAACCCTCTTCATCTAAAGCATGTCCCCATAAAGCAAACCATTTTTTGATATTATTATCATATGGCCATGTTTTCGCTCTTTCGCCATAACGTAATGCTTTATTGCTAAAAGTGCATTCAATGGAAAAATCTACCTCAATTTCTTCAGATTGTTCTTGATCTGCTTTAGACTCTCCCCATTCATAACCACAAATCATAATCCCTTCTTGATCATTCCACCCTTTAAATATGGCATTTCCTAAATTCAACTTTGTCATATGATGTCCTATCTTATTTATCGTTCAAATTATTAGAATTAAAAGTATTATATACTCTAATTATCAGTACTTTTATTAATGATTAAAGACTTGGACCATCATAGCCTTTATTTTGACTTTGCTGTTTAAAAGCCTTTTGAGACTTAGTTTCCTCTAGTGTTTTTTGCTTTTGGTATTCAACTTCATAATATGTTTTATACAGCTCATAGCGGTTTTCAGCACGTATACGATTAATTTCTGCGGTCATTTCTTGTTTTTGTTGATATCGCTCAGGATCAGTTTCTTTGGCATATTTTATGGCTTTATTCATCATCGGTACATCTTGTAAATTTGTTCCATATTTTTTGTTATAGTCCTCATTGGATAGGCAACGCACAAAGCTAGGGACTTCAACTTTCACCCCTTTTATCTCAAGGATCTTGGTCGGTGCATATCGCTCTAAGCTATGATTAATCAGTTGTTCGGTCTTTTCTCTGTATAGCTGAAGTTGTCCTTTACCCAGTCCTAATACATCCGCAGTCAGCTTCTGAGCACCACCTTTTTCGGGTTGCTTCGGGTTATAACGTTTAAAAAACTGTTCTGGAGTGCGATCAATTTCATCAACATGTCTTTCGCTATACATGAAGTGTAAGTGGGGTTGTTCTTCACCACCTAAGCTCCCGGCATGAGTATGAATGGAGCAGGTGTAAGGAAATTGATAGCGATCTGCAAGTTCAATAATAAATTGTTCAGCAAGCTCAATTCGTTGTTTTGTGCTGAGTTCTTTCGGTAGGGCAACAGTGACTAGACTTGAACTCACACGGCCATTTTTTCGTTCATATAGATCCGCAGCTTGCCAAAATTCCGCAGGTTTTCCTTCTGCAAATTTTGGCATATTGCCTGATTGTACGAACTCAACTTTTTCCTGACTATTTTCTTTGTAACGTGCAAATTCTGCTGTTCGCGTAATGTAGTGAAAGCGTCCTTTTGCAGTACTTTTATTTTTGCTCGACTGTGTTTTGATGATGTGCTCAAGATTGCAATAAAACATCGATTTAACTCAGTTGTTCGCTTTACGGTACCCAGCATAATAGATCGATTTTAAAAAATAGAGTGCTCATATTTTGATAAAAGCCCACGAATATGATGAAACAGTCATCGATTATGTTAAAACAATCCCGACTTTATTATTGAAACAACTCAGGGGTTATGTTGAAACAATTGTCATTTGTGATGTAACAGCAATATATTTATGAGGAAACAAGTTTTTTTAAAGCTGTTTCCTCATTTTTCTCAAAAAAATACGCTCATATTTTTTATATTAATATCAATAGCTTAAAAACCTCGTAGAAAAACAAGTTGAAGTGTTTCTAAATAAGCTAAAATAACTGTGTTATTTTAGCTTATTTAAAAACACGGAAATGAAAACTAAATATTTAAATAATTTGTTCTCACATTTATTTAAATATTCTCACGATAGCATATGCTAGTCTAGAGTGATCAGTTTTCTACCCTTTCAATGTTCGAGAAAATTATGGCTCAACGTGGTCGACCTACAAAAGTGCTTTCATCGTCTGATCTAAGTGAACTCCTTCTTTTTATCCGAAGCTTACCTTTCAGAAAAAAGAATCAAGAACATGCTTTAGATCTATTACAAAGAACTGAGCAAGATTTTGATGAAGCTGAAATGAAAATTCTGAAATCAGCAGATCGAGAAAAACTGCTCTTTCAACAGAGACAGGGATTACTAGAACAAATCAAACTCAAAGAGAAAAATCAGCAAAAGTTGTTTGAAAATGAACTTGAGATTTTAGCATTAGAAAAGAACAGACAAGAGCGAGAGGACTTTTTTCGCTTAGATCGAGCATTAGAATCTTACATGAAGATCCAAAAGGCCGTTTTAAATGATCGTATAAGGCTTGAAAATGAGCGTAGACGCGATGTTTTAAAGAAATCAGGGAAATCTACATCAGAAGCTCAAAAAAAAGGCGTAATGAGGAAAATAGGCGCAAATATGAGTTAGGAGGTGCTGTATTGGCTGCTTTTAAAAAATTGAATATGGATATTGAATCTCTTACACCAGAGCAAATCCAAAATATAATTATTAATAATATAACCTTCGTAAAACAGGTTAAACAAAGCGAAATATTTAAAGAGGTTATCAAGCATCAAGAAAACTATTTCAAGCAACGTAATCTTTTTTTTGATGTACTAGATGGTTTAACAAAATGGTCAAAATCTAATAAGAAACTATCAACAATTGAAATTGAAAAACGTAAATCTAAGTATAAGAAAGAATAGAATTAATTTGTGGTTTAGATGTTGTTTACTAGAATGATAAACAGTGATTTTTTTATTTTTTAATAAGAAAAAAATAGCGAAGCGCTTTTTATATATATTTTAAATCTTTTAAATCTTTTACGTTCGTTATAGCCCTTGTATAACAAGGGTTTCAGGTTCTAACTATGACGGATTGACTACTAACTATGACGGATTGACTACTAACTATGACGGATTGACTACTTAACTATGACGGATTGACTACTAACTATGACAAGTATATAGTTGTCATATATTAAGGGTATTAATGGTTTTATTTTGAATAAGAATCAAGTTGTAAAATCAAATCAAGTTATAGAAGCTTCGTACCAATTGAGTGCCGTAGAACAACGTATCATATTGGCTGCAATCTCATTAATACCCAAAAATAAGGTTATTACAGATGATGAGTTATATCCTGTAAGTGTTAATGAATTACAGCTTTTAGGTGTACATGAAAAGACAGCTTATAGAGATCTAAAAGAAGGTATCAATAGACTTTATGAACGATCTATAAATTTGAGTATTGATGAAAAATCAATCAAAATGCGATGGGTACAGGAAGTTCAGTTCTTAGATAGCCAAGGCGTTATTGGAATTCGTTTTTCAAAACCAATTTTACCCTTCATTTCAAATTTAAGTAAGGAGTTTACTAAGTATGCGTTATCAGACATTGCTGGTATAAGTAGTGCATATGCTATTCGTATCTATGAATTATTAGTTCAATATCGCCAAATAGGCAAGCGAGAGATATCTATTGAGAATTTAAGAACCATGTTAGAGCTTGGTAAAAAATATCCTTTATTCGCTGATTGCAAAAAACGAGTAATTGACACAGCTGTAGATCAAATAAATGAATACAGTCCTTTGAAAGTAACTTATGAACAGAAAAAGACAGGACGCAGAGTTACTCATATTCTTTTTTCATTCAAAGAAAAATCTAAAGGTGGTGATGAAAACAATATCAATAAATCCAAAGATTTTTATAAATTGACAGATGCTCAAATTAATATGTTCGGAAATCAACTATCTCGTTTGCATGAGTTTTCTCATCTAGCATTAGAGGGTGAAAGTTATGAAGCATTAGCATTAAAAATTAAAGATATGTTGCGAGATCAAAGCCAACAGAAAAGACTAATTCCCTACTTAAAAAACTTAGGTTTTAAACCTTGAGTGTATTGAATAATACACTTATTGTGTTCTTTAATACGTATCATAAATACATAGTAATACACCATGAAAACAAGTACGAAATACAGTATTAGTGATGCTGCTACACTGTATAAGAAATCAAGAGCAACATTATATAAAGACTTGAAAAATGGAGTTTTAAGTCGTGATCAAGATGGTTTTATCGACTTCTCTGAACTACTCCGTGTCTATGGTGAGCCGTTTAGTGGGAAAAACTCAAAACGTCTTGATATACATAAAATACAAAATAATAATACACTTGAATACAGCGAAAATACAGTTGTAGAGCTCAAGAATCAGATCGACTTTTTGAAAAAACAGTTAGAAAGGGCAGAAGATAGAGAGGCAAAAGCTAATTCCCGCATCGACACACTGTTGACCCTCATTGAAATGAAATCACCCCAAGCTAGAACTGCTAATAATCATCAATCTGAACCTGATATAACAGTAGATCCCAAACTAGAAACTAAACCTAAAGATGACGAATTGACTACTAATAGTCAAATTGAAAATAAGCGTATCCCTGTTCCTGAGCATGTTGAATCTGAGCCTAAAAAAACGTGGTTTTCTAAGCCGTTTTTTCCTGCCATATGGTTAGTTAATCTGAGCCTAAAAAACGTGAAATATTGCTTAATAACAAAGGATGGAACATGAAAAATCAATAAACACCATTCTAGTATGTTGAACTCTAGAATGGTGTTTATAAGAAAAATTAAGGTATTTCATATAATCAATATTATGTTAATTTTAGAAAAAATTAACATAAATATATCTGTAACGCTATGATATAAGTACAGTAATCATGAATGTATAAATATATGTTGCAAGCTTTTCATATAATCTTATCCTCCATACTATTTTTAATACCAGTTTTTATATTTTTTTACGATATTATTTTATTTTTGTTCCATAAAAAAAATAAAATAAATCAAATACTAACTAGCGATTCCTTAAAAATTTTCAAAGATAAATTCCTTGAAATAAAAGTACCTTTAGCAAGAAAAAATTTGGAAGCGCAGGCTATAACAGGTTATAAAAATATTACATCTGACCTGATTGAGTATCTTCTTGATAAAAATGTTAAAAATCTAAACTTTACTTTATATATATTTAGTAAAGCTATAAAATATATTTCTCTAAAGAGAATAGACTCTAATGATGATAGCTCTAACTTAGCCGTACGTACTGAACCACCAATGTATTTTGGTTTGGTAAACTTCAATCTCAAACTAATTTTCATTTTATTTGTGATCTATTTTTGGTCATCTACATGGCTCACAGATTTATTTATAACTTTCAAGGCTCCATTTCAATTAAAATATTTTTTATTAACCTTATGGACTATATTCTTATCTCATATTGCGATAGCAACACATGAGTATCGCTGTTTGTTAAAGTTTCAGGATATTGTAAAAAATCTTGATTAGTTTTAAATATTTACAGGTATTATTATGTCTTTAGTCGAAATTTTTGATGAGCTTCAGTGGAAGCAAAAGCAACATGATAAAAGATATCATGAAGATATTTGGATTCTAAGTGTCCAAAATAGAGCTAAACATATGATCCTCCATCTGAATAAATATTCAGGGAAGTTCTTTGAAAGTTTAAGAGAGAATAATTTGGAAAAGTTAGAAGGACATGTCATAGATGCTATGATCATCAACTTTTCATATGCAAATATTTTCCAAGTCCCAATCTCAAGAAATTATGAAAAAAAAATTAATATTAATGATTTAAATCAATTAATTAACTCATTTAAAACAACTAATAACAAACATATTCTAGATATGGTTATAGATTTCGCAATATCTGTTGGAAAGATGTCTAAGACCATAGAGTCTTTAGATCATGTTGAACAGCATAACTATAGAGAAAATTTGAATCAGTATGTATTTGATATTCAAGACACACTATTTTCTGTATGTGCATATTTAACACTGAGTGATATTGAGAAAAAAATCGAAAAACGCTTATATTCTGTTGAAAGCAAAAATATGAGTTTTAAAAGATTAGGAAATTATTCTTCAGGTTATTTATAAAATATGTTTTGGAATGGAAAAAAATTAGAATCAATCAAATCATCGTTAATAGAACTAGATGGTTCTAATGACCTTGGAAAAGTAAAAGTAGATTGTGCATCTATTGAACTAACTGTTGGCTCTGAAGTATACATTACACCAAGTAGTGAAAATGATCCAAAAGTGAAAAGAGTACTGACTGAAAAAAAATCTCAGTTTATTATTCCAAAAGGACAATTTGCTCTTTTAATTACTGAAGAAATAGTGAAGGTTCCAAATAATGCTTTAGCTTTTATTTCTTTTAAAGCTAAATATAAATATAAAGGACTAATCAATGTTTCAGGGTTTCATGTAGATCCAGGTTGGTATGGAAAATTAACTTTCTCTATTTATAATGCTGGTCCTAGTGATATAGCATTAGAGAAAGGTGATCCATTTGCTTTGATTTGGTATGCTGATTTGGATAATGAATATGTCGAAAATGGTCAACTTTTTGATTCCAAGTATGTAAAATCCTATACCTCTCCTGTAACCAAAATGGGAAGCAATCGAGTTTCTGATATGACAGGTGATATCTTTTCACCTTTTAAATTAAAGAAAGAATTAGATGATTTAAAAGAAAAATATAATAAAGAAATTCTTTCCATTAAAGAAGAAATGCATAAATCAGAGGGTAGACTTATGATTAGACATATTCTTTTATTACTTGGTATTGGTAGTTTATTAATAGTAATCATAAGATTAGATAAAATCATACCATCGCTGCAAAGGATGTTTAGTTAGTAATGAAATTAGAATTTAATTTAGGTTTTGATCACTACTGGCATTTCACAAATGAACGTCAAAAAGCATTTATAAACAAATGTATAACATCAAAAATAAAAACTTCAGATGTAGTTATTAATAAGTATAAATTTACAAATACATATAGATGTTTAGATAGAACCAGTCAATTTTTAATAAAAATATTATTAATCTTGATAATCAAGATCCCCATAATTTATTTTTTAGAATAATGATTTTTAAGTTATTCAATAAAATTAGTACTTGGGAACTTTTAGAGAAAAGATTGGGAGAAATCAATATCAAAGATTTTTCCGTAACATCATTTTCTGAAATATTGGAAAAAATTAAAGAAAAACAAGCAATCTATTCAAATGCATATATAGTTCCATCAGGTATAAAGGAATATGGAAGAGAACTTAAGCATGAAAATAATTTGCTCATGTTAAAGTTCATGCTCGATAATAATTTTCAAGATAAAATATGGGAGCTAAAAAACCTAGAAGATATATTTAATCTATTTATATCAGTTCCAACATTAGGTCCATTTCTAGCATATCAATATGCTATTGATATAGCTTATAGTGAATTTTCTGATGCAAAAGAAATTGACTTTATTATTGCTGGACCAGGAGCTATAAGAGGAATTCATAAGTGCTTTAAGAACATATCTCCAAAGCAATATTCTTCGGTTATTTTTTGGATGTATGAAAACCAAAATAAATATTTAAAAGGCTTTACTGAAATAAATAACCACAAACTTCAACCAATTGATTTACAAAATATTTTTTGTGAAGTTGATAAATACCTTCGAATAGTTTTACCTGAGTTAACTAGCAATAGAAAAAAAATTAAGCAAGTTTATAATCCTAATCTAGATAGTATAAAAATACAAACTCCCAAAAAATGGAATCTTAATCAAGATTGTTTATTTATGATTTAACATAGAACTTCTTATACGAAATATAGTTGTAGTGCATTACAGTGATTTTATATACGCAATAAGTGGGAAAAGTGATGACTAATGTTAATTTCAGGGTTGATTTGGTCCTAAAAGAACAAGGGGTTTCACCTATTGAGTTTTTTACAAATATTCTTGAATATATTGCTATGACTAGAAAACTCCTAGTACAAAGAGCTTTATTTTCTAAAGAAGATACAGAGCTATTAGCTGCTGTTTAAGCGTATTAATTATCCTGAAGAAATTTTTGAGGAAATTACATTAGATGACTTATAAACTTTTATGCCATAAGGGCTTCAGTAGTAAATGGGAAAAACTTCCTAGTGCTATATGAGATCAATTTAAGAATAAATTAGCTAAGATAATAGATCACCTTTAAGTATATGCTTTGGAATATGCTTAAAGGTGATCTTGCAGGCTGCTGTAAAATCAAACCATTGAAAGCAGGTGTCCGGCTTATTTATGAGGTCTTTGCTAATTACAGTTGGAAAACGAGTTGGTAACATCGTTTATGATAAAGCAAAGCAGCGAGTTAAAGATTAATAGAATGGAAAGCCTCTTTTATACGTATGCCATTAAGCATATGAATCGTACTTTACTTAAAACTATTAACAAAATCTCAAAAACTAATTATGAGAATTTTACTTATGATGAACTAATCAGTTCGATAAAACTTAGTTTATTAAAAGATTAT
>NZ_CP113935.1:0-90863 GCF_029392135.1 Acinetobacter sp. ESL0695
CAAGGTAACAACAGCACAGTCAGCGCAAATGGGCTGTCTATACAAGATAATGCTGGAAATAAAGCAAGTTATGACGCAACAAATATGGTTTATCAGGCGGCTGATCGTTCAAGTACAACCCTTGGTACAAATGGTCTAAGCTTTAAAGACAACACAGGCAATATAACTGGGCCAAGTATAACCTCATCAGGTATAGATGCTGGTGGTAAGACCATTACGAACGTTGCAGCAGGTGTGAATTCTACAGATGCGGTAAATAAAGGACAGTTAGATTCTACAGTAAATATATTTAATACCGCAGTGAATAGTTTATCGAATGCATCTGTCCAATATGATAAAAATACAGATGGCTCCATCAATAAAGGGACTATTACTTTAGCAGGCGAGACTACCGGAACCACAATAAAAAATGTAGCAAATGGCCAAATTTCTTCAGATTCAAAAGATGCTATTAATGGTGCACAAATTTCTGGTGTTTCAACAAGTATTCAGACAATCTTGGGTGGAAACGCAAAAACAGACTCTAATGGAAAAGTGATCTCATCGAACATAGGAGGTACAGGTCAAGATACAATTGATGGCGCAGTTTCAAGCTTAAAAGATCAAGCGACCAAAGCAAAAACAGCGGTTACTGGTGGTGATAATATCGCCATTACAGCACTTCAAAATGAAGATGGAAGCACAAACTATCAAGTTTCTTCAGCAAAGGATTTAAGTCTAGATCGTATTAAACTTGGCAATAATACTTTAGACAGCAACAAATTAAGTTTAGTAGATGATAATAGTAGTACCCAAATTGGTGCAGCAGCAACAACGATTCAAGATAACCAAGGTAACAACAGTACAGTCAGCGCAAATGGGCTGTCTATACAAGATGATGCTGGGAATAAAGCAAGTTATGACGCAACAAATACCGTTTATCAAGCGGCTGATCGTTCAAGTACAACCCTTGGTACAAATGGGCTAAGCTTTAAAGACAATACAGGCAATGCAACTGGGCCAAGTGTTACAGCGTTCGGTATTGATGCTGGTGGTAAGACCATTACGAACGTTGCAGCAGGTGTGAATTCCACAGATGCGGTAAATAAAGGACAGCTAGATTCTACTGTAAATATATTTAATACTGCAGTGAATAGTTTATCGAATGCATCCGTCCAATATGATAAAAATACAGATGGCTCCATCAATAAAGGGATTGTTACTTTAGCAGGCGGCACCACTGGGACCACAATAAAAAATGTAGCAAATGGCCAAATTTCTTCAGATTCAAAAGATGCTGTTAATGGTGCACAAGTTGCTAACATTTCAAAAAGTTTTGCTATTGCTTTGGGGCAAGGAAGTGTTCAAAGTGATGGTAGTATTGAAAGTCCAATCTATAGTATTGCAGGTAAACAACAGACAAATGTTTCTGATGCGATCAATGCCTTAAATAATTTAATAACAACTGGAAATACATATTCTAGCCAAGTATTCTCTATAGGATTAAGTGCACCTAATGCGATTGCTCTAGGAAATAATTCTAAAGCTACAGGTATATCTTCGGTTGCAATGGGGGATAATGCTATTGCTTCAGGAAACCAATCTATCAGTATTGGTACAGGTAACCAAGTGACTGGAAATAACTCAGGTGCCTTTGGTGACCCATCTATTATTAATGGTGCAAATAGTTACTCTGTGGGTAACAACAATACCATTAGCACAGACAATACTTTCGCTTTAGGTAATGATATTACTCAAACGACAGCAGGTTCGGTTGTTTTAGGGAATAACTCAGCATCTCGTACGGCTTCTGGCGTGAGTGGTTATACACCAACTGCAGCAACAACAGCCGACCAAGCGGCGATTACAGCAACAACATCAACAACAGGTTCCGTTGCTGTTGGTGATGCACAAAATAATATATACCGTCAGGTTACAGGTGTAGCGGCAGGTACAGCAGATAGTGATGCAGTAAACGTTGCTCAATTAAAAGCTGTAGATAACAAAGTATTGGCCTTAAAAACGGAAGGAAATACAATCTCTGACAATGCAGGCCATAGCAATGCATCTACGGCAACTAGCAACACCTTAACAGATGGTACCAATACAACCACGACCACTGCATCTGGAACAACGTATGGTAAAGCTGATCCATCGAACTTAAGTAGTACCCAAGTAAACCAAACTGGTTTGAGCTTTAAAGATGCATCAGGCAATAGCACAGGTCCAAGCGTTACTGCTTCAGGCTTAGATGCAGGAAGCTTAAAAGTTACAAATGTACAAAATGGTACGATTGCAAGTAACTCTAAAGATGCTGTTAATGGTGGTCAGGTTGCAAGTATTTCTCAAAGTGTTGCAAATGCAATTGGTGGGGTGCAAGTCAATCAAGATGGAACACTTACAAACCCAACTTACAATATTGCTGGTGGAACGCAAACTAGTGTATCAGATGCACTGAATGCCTTAAATCAAGCTGTTGAAAGTGCAAATACAACTGGTAAAGACATTAATGTTTCTAAAGTTACTGTGAGTGACTCAGCAGGAAACAGCAGTGTGACTAATCCAACTGGAACAACAGTTAAAGATAATTCTGGCAACAGTAGTGCAACTACAGCCAATGGTCTTTCTGTACAAGATAGTGCTGGGAATAAAGCGAGCTATGGTGCGACAAGTACGGTTTATCAGGCTGCTGATCATTCAAGTACAACCATTGGTACTAATGGTCTAAGCTTTAAAGACAGTACAGGCAATGCAACTGGGCCAAGTGTTACAACATCTGGTATTGATGCTGGTGATAAGACGATTACAAACGTTGCAGCAGGTGTGAACTCTACAGATGCGGTAAATAAAGGACAGCTTGATGCTGCTGTGAATACAGTTAGCAACACAGTGAATACTTTGTCTGATTCGGCAGTGCAATACGACAAGAATGCAGATGGTTCTGTGAACAAAAGTCGAGTTACCCTTGGTGATGGAACAACAGCGACAACACTGACCAATGTTGCAGATGGTCAAGTGGCTGCTGGTTCGAAAGATGCTGTTAATGGTGGTCAGCTTGCGAATGTACAGTCTCAAGTGACAGCAAATACTAACAGTATTAATAGTTTGAATAGTACAGTGAGTGATTTAGCAACAGGTAAGTCGGGTACGATTCAACAAGCTGATAAGAATGGAGACATTAATATTGGTAAAGATTCAGGTGGTACGAAAGTAAATATGGCCAATAACACAGGTGCGAGTCGTACAGTGACAGGCGTATCTGCAGGTACTGTGAGCTCGACATCGAGTGATGCGATTAATGGCTCACAGTTATATCAGGCAAATACATCGATTGCGAATGTGTTAGGTGGCAATGCGAAAGTTGCAACAGATGGGACAATTTCGACAAGCAACATTGGTGGTACAGGACAAAGTACAGTTGATGGTGCAGTGAGCAATCTTAATGGTCGTGTTGGTAATTTAGAAAGTGCATTTAACCAAACACATCAAGAGCTCAGTAAGTTTAGAAATGAAACCAATGCAGGTATTGCGGGAGCAATGGCAATTGCATCATTGGGGCAACCTATCGAAAAAGGTGCGTCAGCAATTAGTCTTGGCACAGGAAATTGGAATAATAGTACGAGTATAGCTTTAGGTGCTAGCATAATTAGTGAAGACCATCAAATTATGGGTGCTCCTGTAAATTATATCTGGAAAGCAGCAGGTACAAGTAATTTTAGAGGAGAGTCTGGGGGTGGTGCTTCTGTCACTGTCACTTGGCGATAATTAAATCTTAGTTGTCTATAAAATTAAAGGGTCGAGTTAAATCAGTAATTGGGCCCTTTTTATATTATTTAAATAATTAATATATGATTTTAATAAGAAACACTTAAATCAATTGTTTTGTATGTGTTAAGAAATCACAGTATTTAATATTTACCGTTATCTAGATATAATTGTACAGTGTGTTATACAACGCAAATAAAAATAAATTTTAAAATTATATAATTGGAGTTCGAGATGAGTGACGTAGAATCACGTTTTAAAAGAAGAATATCATGGCCAAGTATTTTTGCAGGAACATTAATTGTTTTAGCAATCTCATTTCTACTTTCTATTCTTGGAATTGCTTTAGGCTTCTCGATGTTAGATCCTTTATCTACAAATGATATAGGTAATGGTTCTGGAACAACTTTAGGTATATGGACAGGCATTTCTTTACTGGTTAGTTTGGCGATTGGTGGATTTGTTACTGGTAAACTCGCTGGTATTCACGGTGCAATACATGGTTTTTTAGTTTGGTGTTTAGCACTTATTGTTGGACTGTTTATCAGTATTTCTACATTAAATAATGCTCTAAATTTAACAGGTAGTTTAATTGGTTCTGTGACATCTGCAACAGGAAGTGTGGCATCTTCTCTAACACATGGCGCATCTCAATTGCTCTCAGATGCAGATCTCAATCGTTTCCTACCAAATTCTTCAGAAATTATGGATTCTGGAAATAAAAATGTTATTAATGCTTTGGAAAAGAGCGGTATACCAGAGTTACAACCCGATTATTTAAATTCTCAACTCAATTGGGCAAAAGATAAGACTCAAGCATCTTTAAAAGAAATTGCTGTTAACCCTCAAAAGAGTGATGAAATTATTAATAATTTAGTTGCTGCACTTAAAGATCGTGTACAAACAATTAATCATTCGATTAGTAAAGAAGATGTTAAACAGGCGATTACCAAAAATAGTAATATGACAAGTGCCGAAGCAGATCGTGCTGTAGAAAACTTCTTAAAAGAAAGAGATATGGCCGTTCAAAAAGTAAATCAAGCTTTTGATCAAGTCCAAACCACAATCAACAATACGAAAGAAAAGTATGAAGTGATGAAACAAGAGGCTCGAGAAAAAGCAGCTATCGCAGCGAAAGCAGCGGCTAAGGCAGCATTATGGGCATTTATCGGTTTATTTATCGGTGCTTTAGTAAGTAGTTTCTCTGGTCGAGCTGGCGAAAGAAAAGCTTATAAATAATAAGTTCCTTAGTAAAAAGACATGCTTTTAGCATGTCTTTTTTTATATTATGATCGGCTAATCTGGTTGACCCAAGAAAATAGCTCATTTAAATCATAATCACCGCTATGTGGTACTCCCCATGGCAGTGCAAAGTCCACTTTTTTATTTTTATTTTCTAACCGAATAGCCAAAATTGTCGGAATAGCTAAACTCGTATCTTTGTCATAAGCACCATGACGTATTCTCCAATATTGACTCACACCTGAATCATTTAAATAGTTCATCGGATTCATCATTTTAATAATTTTTTTATCTGCCATACTATTCGTTTTGGCCTGATTATTTGCAAAAGCATACGATGTGAAATGCTGTTTATCGTGCTGTAAATTACCAAATTCTTCATTTTCTCCTGAGGATAAATCAAGTGCATCGAAAGCAGGTGGCGTTTTGGCTCGTCCTAGATATTCTAAGTATCCATTAAAATTAATATCGACTACTTTCTTACCATCTTTTTTTATCCATTCATAAGAAGATAAATCTTTACCACTGTCTATTGCCGATTGAGCAGATCTAATCAAATAATCTTTGATTAAATTTTTAAATGATCCATTCCCCATACTATCTAACGTAAGTAATTTACCTTCTTTATCATATAATTTTAGGGTATTTAAATATTGTGGAAATGCATTCTTTAAATCATTAGAAACTTTAATCTCATGAGAATTAAGTACTCCAGGTACAAGCTTCCTTTCGACTTTATAATCGAGCATAGAAATATTCATCTTTTTATAGTCATGAATTTGATTGAGCTGCCATTCATATGCCATGTCTGCATGATCTAAATTTGTAATTGGACAATAAGATGAAACTGCAAATATTTTATCGCTTGTTTGTGCTGCACCTAATTTATTTAAATAAGGAATATAATCTTTATTGTCGCCTGTTGCGCCCAGTAATGCAGACATAGCACCACCTGCACTTGTACCATTGGAAATTATTTTATTTGCATCACCTGGCATCACTCGATCATTATATTTGAGATATCTAACTGCAGCTTTTAAATCAACAATGGCGGCTGGTGCTTTACCATAGCGGTCTGTACGCCCTCTTGCACCTGGTGATACGGCAACATAACCTTGTGCAATCGCATATGCAAGTGTACTTGGTGTATTGATATTTTTTCCACTTCGAGGTCCCATCGGTGGGCCTTGCTGTATTAATGTTGCAGGAGTTGCTGGCATATAACCTCCTATATTATTTTGAAAAAATATAGGAGCTGTATTTGCATTGTATCCATTAATTGAATCATTCTTGAAATATTGTTCTGGAATATAAATATTTATTACTTCATATTTAATATCAGCAGGATGTTTTACATAAACAATATTGGTATAAGCACGAACTTCGATATCTTTACCATCAACATGTACATATTCAGTTTTATATGTATCTTTATCAAATTCTAAGTGATAAGTTTTTGTATCCGCATGAGAAATAGTACCCAATAGGATACTTGAACAAATTGTAAGTATTTTAAATTTCATCTTTCATTGATCATAAGTTTCGTAGATTTATCCTAAAATATTCATACATAAAAAAGAATGCTTCCTTTTACAACAATTGTATTTTAGATGTATAAAATCGACATAATTACTTCAAGATTTCTACATTCACTGATCGTTGGATCATTTAATTCTAGAAATGATTCACAGCCATTTTTAAGGTTTAGGTAATGATATAGGACTTAAATCATATATCAGATTATTTTGTATTAAAGTATGCACCAGATTTAATGAGAAAATTTTCATTAAATTCCACTTTATCTACAGCCTGTTGCCCATGTTTAGCCAATAATGCACTTAATAAATTCTCAGAAATACTCATGCCGGATGAAATAGATGGGAAGAAGGAAGGACCATCTGTTGAAAATAGAAGTGTTGCCACTGATTTTTTTGACAAGGGTGAAATTAAACTATCTGTAATTGCAACAATTTGACACCCTGCTTCATAAGCAGTTTCAAGGATAGAAATGGTTTCTCTAGAGTAAGGTTGGAAGCCAACAATTAAAACGGTATCTTCTGAAGAAAAATCTCGCATATGCATTTCTAAATTAATAGCTAAACCATCAATTAATGTAATATTTTTTTTAAATAATTTGTAAACGTAAAATATAGACCAAGCGATGGGAAAGCTTCCTCGAAACCCACAAATGTAAATATTTTTGCTTTGATCAATAGTATCAACAACCTTAGAAAAAGAATCTTTGTTTTTTTCCTGTGTAGATACTAAATTTTTAATTTGAGACTGAAAAAATTCATCATATACAATGTTACTCGTTTGAGTCACAGAATGATTTAAAATTTCCTTGGCTTTAGACGTATATTTATTTGTTTCTCTTAATCCATTTAAAATAATAAAGTCATCTTTAAGAGCATTCCATCCTTGGTAGCCTAAACTTTGGGAGAGTCTTAGAAGTGTTGCAGGCTTAACTTCTGCCTTTTGTGCAAAAGCACGCATCGACAATATTATCAATTCTTGCTCATTCTCTAAAACAAATGCTGCAGCACGTTGAAGCTCTGGTGAAAGCTCATCAAAATGAGCTGTTATCTGTTTTCTAGGATCCATAAATTTTATCTTTGCTTCAATATCTATAGTATAGCTGATTCAACCATATCATCGAATAAGATCTAAATTAATTCTTGCAGAGCGGTTGGTTATTCTCTCCAAGTAAAGGCTGTCTGTATAATGTACCATTTTTCAAGATAGCCTGATAATTTGCACACATATTTTCATCGTATTCAATATGTGCATTCGGGTATTCTAACGTTTTATCTACTTTCTCAAACGCAATAACTTCTGCGCTAGGTAGTGCATCGCTTCCATAAGATCTTGTAATATTTGTATGATGTGTTGCACATGCTGTTAAACCAAAAGCACAAATAAGAAGTAATATTTTTTTCATACTATGAATGTATTAAATATAAGTAGTTATTTTATTTTCCATTAGACAACTTCAAAAATATATTCCTCATATGTTGATTTTTGTATATTTAAATCAGCCATATTAGGCCTAAGTTGTAGAAAAATAATATTTTATCTGCATTGAATGGATGCACATACTTCGTAAAAGACAACCCAATACACCAAAAGATGGAGTAATTCATAGGATTACTTTATCTATTGATCGCGTAAAATATCAAAAACAATCATATATTTACCTTTAATTTTTGGGTACGACACAACCCAACTTCTTGTCTTACTTATGACTAAATTATATTAGTCTTTAAACAACCTAAATAAGGTTTCGATCTTATTTCGTTGGTTCAAATAGTATTTATCTTTTTTAAGTACCTATACTGATTTCATATTCTTTCGATAGTAGCCTGCTAAATCAACCTCTTACAATTGCATTTCCCTTCGAAACTTTGGCCAATATGGTTACGATCTATATAGATTGTCACTTTAAACCCTTCAACTAAATCTTCTACCATTTTAATATCAGCAACGCGTCCATCCGATAATTCTGTACTGGCCATATATCCATCAGTATTCATAGCCACATGCAACTTACAATCAAAGAACCAAACACTTGAAACGAAATTTCGGATAGAAATTTATGATGAACAACCCATTGATTTTTGCATAGAGGTAGCGTGGTTGAGTCAAATCATGAATAAATGATTTGTTTATCTTGTATAAATCCATTAAGCAAAGCATATAATGCCAATTGATGCTTACTAATCAAATTAGTCATACGTTGATAACATGATAAGTGTTTAAGCCATAGTTCTGATATTTTTTAAGAAAAAGATTTTAGAGCTTCTAAATTGAAAGGATTTATAGTAAATGGCAATAAATATGAGTTCAGAGAAGTTGAGCCTAGCTATATTCGTTTAAGATATTGATTCTGCTTTATAAATTTAAAATAAGTGGGTTGAAATTTTAGAAAAAAATCATTAATAGTAAAGCAGTCATGTGTTGTAACTCAACTTATGGCTTTAACATTTATCTTTTTCAGATAGATCCTTGAACCTGATTCAGGCTAACTAATATAAATAATCAACATATTACATGATATAAAAATTTAATCTCTAAAGGCTAAAAATAGATTTGGTACCTAAAGTGGTTACCAAAAAATCATTAATGTAAATAATAATTTTATAAAACAAAAACTTAAAATTTTATATGATGCGTAGTCTACGCATCATATAAAAGCCCTTTTATTTTGATATAATTAATTTAACTACCCGAATTATATTACTTGTTTAATAAATAATGAGTCTTACTGAAATTGAAGTTCGCCAAGCACATCCTAAAGAAAAGATTTATTTTTTATCTGACGAAGATGGGCTCAGTTTAAAAATCGATTCAAATGGAAGAAAATCATGGTCTTACCGTTATACAGATCTAAATACAAAAAAACGTCGTCGCATTCAACTAGGCATCTATCCTAGTATATCTTTGAAAAAAGCACGACAAATAAGAGATGATTTTAAAGATAATCATTTTTGTTTTGATAAAAATACTTCTTCTAAATCAATAACTTTTTGCAAAGTGGGTGATGAATGGCTTGAATTTAAGCTTAGAAATTCATTTAATGATTCACCACGATGTGGTGTAGTACAATTGGCAGAAACATGTTTAAAGCATGATGTTTATCCTGAACTTCAGGATAAACCTTTTCAAGACATTACTCGCTATGACCTTGTATCTGTAATTAAAAAAATAGAGGAACGCCAAGTCAAAGAACCTGTTAAAAAAGCCTGTAGCTATTTGAACCAAATTTATGACTATGCTGTTGCCATGGGCTATTGTAACCATAATATTGCTTATGGTTTAAATAAAATTACGATTAATCAAAAAATAAAGAAAAATTATCCTTATTTGAAAGCAAATGACTTATCCGACTTTATAAATAATTTACAAAAACTAAATGTTCATCCTATTATAAGAAAAGCGCTAATGTTCAAATTACATACGGGTGTAAGAGGAGCCGAGTTACTTTTAGCTGAACCACATCATTTTGATTTAAATAATAAAATCTGGAAAATTCCAGCACTCCATATTAAGCAGTTCCGAAGAAAAGTTATTTTAGGGCATGATATTCCTGATTTTTTAGTACCACTATCAGATCAGGCTATAGAAATTTTAAAAGATGTTATGCAATGGTCATTTGGTGAAAAATATATTTTTGCTAGCCCAAGAAAGAAAAATCAACCTCTTCATTTTAATACATTAAATATGGCTATACGCAAGATGGGATATAACAAAAATCAACTTTCCTCTCATGGGCTCCGCTCCACTTTTAGTACAATTTTAAATGGTTCAGGCTTATTTCAAGATAATTGGATTGAAGCACAGTTATCACATATCGATAAAAATCATACACGGGCAAGCTATAACCATGCTGACTATTTAGTTCAACGTACCGAAATGATGCAGTGGTGGAGTAATTATTTAAGTATGACAATAAAAAAATAATATTATTATTCATATCAAAAATTTAATTATATATAGATTAATAGTAGTAAATTTATATTATTAATAATACTATAATTATCTTTTAATAAAAGGTGTTAATTTCATGATTTCTAAAAATCCATAGAATATATTCTAGATTTTAATATATGACTCTATTTTTGTACGATAAAAAAATATTATAACAATCATTTTTATTATTAAAATATAAAGATAACTAATTATCAGTATAAAAAATCAAATTTATAATATCTTATATTTACTAATATTAGTAAAATATTAGTTTTTATTAAAACCCTCACCATATAGATGAGGATTTCTAATTAGATTTAACTACTAAGCAACCATTATTAGTCTGATCAATTAGTTAATTATATTAGTTATGCCAGAAATTTAAAGTTGATTGGTTATTAAATTTAGCTTGGTATTTATATATTTTATTAACTTCCATGGAGTAACACATGTCATTAGGTTTCCCCATATGCTGAGAAAAATCTTCACAGGTTATCATTTTTAGATTACCTTTTCCTTGTTCTCCAGGATATGCATTTGAAAAATATTTAGTCATAAAATCAATTTTCTTCTGACAAGTATTACCACCATTATCAGCTGAAACTTTTACAGCTAAACCCTTTTGAAGTAATCTATCTCCTCTATTGTAAGGTAGTACTCCACAAATCCTATATCCCGATTGCGCATAACTAGATGTTGTTAAAAACACTGTACAACTCAATAGGCTAAGTATGCTAAAGATAGAGAATATTTTATGTTTAATCATGACCGTCTCATTTAAAGTTATCCAAATTATGGACCAACAAAGATATAAATATGAGTAATATGATCTTTATTACTCACTCATTTTAATCAAATAGCGAAGCTAATTTTTCACTAACAATTATATACTCATTTAACTTTATTTTATTTTTTTGTGATTAATTTTACAAAAAATAATTTAACTAACTTAGATAGATACTCCTGCTAACCGTTCTAAAGTACTCAATTTTTATCTATTAAACTAAATAATATTATCTCGAACCCATTTATTCACTTGTATAAATCTAGACCAGAATAGTCAGATCGTAGTCTCAAAAAGGCTCTTTAAATATCTTTAATGGACTCAAACTCTCACATATTTTTTGACACAATAATTAATTTGAAGTGATACCAAAACATCATCTTGTAGACTTTTTTAATGCTTGAAAAAGCATTTTTTGTAGCGATTTAAAAAAAATTTATAAACTATCTTTTTTAATATTTATCTAATCTAAAAAAACTTACTGAAATTACCTAGCTCTAGAGTACGTAAATCAAAATATAACGAAGACATATTTAGACTATTTATTAGAATAAAATACTAGAAATTAACTAAATAGAATTATCCTTAAATACAAATTTATCTCTTCATAATACCTATATATAAAAATGTTTCATTCTATAACATTAGCTAATTTTATTTTTAATCAACAATAGAATCCATATATATATAAATAATTGAATAATTGAATAATTGAATAATTGAAAAACTACTATATTTTTATAAGAAAATATTGAATAAATTTATCTTATAATAATATAATAAAGATATATTCCTGAGAAAAATTATATTGAACCATTATAATATTTACCATGTGATAAAATAGTATTTTAATCAAAATAATTTCACTAGCACGATAAATTATATAGCATAGCGATCTATATCTAATATGACATCTATGAAATATTCATACATAAAAAAACTGTAAAGAATAAGATTTTTTTAATCACTTAGCAGATATATCCATTCAATTAGAAGTAATATCCTTTATATAATATTGAAGAATCATCAATCTATTTTTAGTAATCATGATCCAGAAATGAAGTGACTACATCCAATCAACAATCAGACGAACAGAGAGTAGTAGTACCTATATAGCTAAAAAATTTTATTTTTTAACATTAAATCGAATATTACCTATTTTTAGTATATAAATTCATTTATAATATAAATATTAATATTTTTTTAAAAACTTTAGAGTCTAAGTGTAAAATATGAGAAAAAGTAATGTTCGACGTCATATGTACCTAAAATTTCTACATACATGGCAGAACCGAGATGTGATTAAAGTCCTTTCTGGAGTCCGTCGTTCGGGAAAATCAACGCTACTCTCTATGTTTCAAAAAGATTTATTAGAACAAGGTGTAAAACCTGAAAATATTATCGCTATTAACTTTGAGTTCATGGAGTTTGAAGAACTTACTGACTATCGAAAATTACATGACTACGTTTTATCTAAAGTTGATAAAAGTAAAAAGAATTATATTTTTTTAGATGAAGTACAGCATGTTTTACATTTTGAAAAAGTTGTAGATTCTCTTTATGTCAGGGATTATATCGATTTATATATTACAGGTTCTAATGCCTTCTTTTTAAGTGGTGAACTTGCAACGTTGCTTACTGGAAGGTATGTAGAACAGCATGTTTTACCTCTATCTTTTTCTGAATTTAAGCAATGGCATGTTGCGCATAATCCTATTATACAGCAATTGTCGAATCGCGATTTGTATACAATGTATACTCAAAGTAGCTTCCCTTATACATTGGCTATGGGGAGCCAAGATGAAACATATGACTACTTACAGGCTGTTTATGCCAGTATTATGTTTAAAGATGTTATTTATCGTCTAAATACATCTGATACGCAGTCTCTAGAACGTGTAGCAAAATATTTAGCGAGTGTAACTGGATCACCTATTTCAATTAATAAAATTAAAAACACTTTTGTTTCAAGTGGTGTAAAAATTTCTTTTGAAACTGTAAAACGTTATATCCAAGGGCTACAAGATAGTCTGTTATTTTACAGTGCTGCTCAATTTAAAATTCGTGGTCGAGAGCTGTTACAATCGTCTGAAAAATACTATTTAGTTGATGTAGGCTTACGTCGAATTATGTTGCCTGATGCAAATTCAGATCAGGGACATATTCTAGAAAACGTAATTTACCTTGAGCTTATTAGACGAGGATACACAGTTTATGTTGGTCGAGTAGGAGAGTATGAAATTGACTTTGTGGCAGTAGATACTCTACAAAATCTAACTTACTATCAGGTAGCTTTAGAAACACTCAGTGAAGAAACATTAGCTAGAGAATTACGTCCCTTACAGAAAGTCTCCGATTCATATCCAAAGTACTTACTCACTTTAGATACAATTGGGGGTGAAGCTAATTATGATGGAATTGTAAAAATGAATGCCCTCGATTGGTTATTAAAAGAAAGTGCATAATTCATTTTTATAAAAGTTGTAGTTTGGGCAAATTAAGCAAGTGCTTTTTGCCCTAAAAAAATATTTAAATGTTCATTTACAAAGTTTGTCATTTCAACCTTCCACTTTGAAGTAAACTAATTCCTAGAAGTTTAAATTGACTAAAAAATATTGATAGCCTCCTAAAAAGGGTGGAATCAAATTATAAAAAATGATCAGAAGTGCTATACATTTTAATTTGTATAAGGTCATATACTATTTTTTAATCGATAGTGTGTAATTTAAAATCAGATTAATAAAAAATTCTAATATAAAAATTTATTTCAAAACAAAGATATTATTCACAATCTGTTTTATATCCAATGCAAAAATCGCTCTTAAAATTCAAACCATTTATCTCAGATCATCTTACCAATATGAACGAGATTCATCATAAAATATGCACAAATATTTTAATTAGATAAATTTAATGTTAGAATATTCTAACTATAGAGATGTATAGTATTTAATAGTGGAATGACTAATATCAATTATAGTGCTTTTATTTGACAGATTCGGCATTAATTAAGTTTTAAAGAAAAACTTATGATCTTTTTTAAAAGCAGATACTTATGAGAGATATATTTGCCATACCCAATTTATAAGTGAGATGAATGATGAGTAATGTGTCTTTACCGATATATCACCAATATGAATTTGTAGATGGTGTAAATATTTTCTATAGAAAAGCAGGAAATGTTGATAGACCAACTTTGGTTCTACTTCATGGCTTTGCTGCTTCTTCCTTTATGTTTAGAAATCTTATACCTATACTTTCAGAAAAGTATTACGTCATTGCTCCTGATTTACCTGCTTTTGGATTAACAGAAGTATCTGATAAATATGAATACAGTTTTGATCAAATTGCTTTAACTATCGAAAAATTTTTACAAAAGTTAGGAGTAACTAAATATAGTTTGCTTGTGCATGATTATGGCGCACCTATAGGATGGCGTATAGCTATAAAAAACCCGAATGCAATAGAAGCAATTATTTCTCAAAATGGAAACGCCTATGAAGAAGGTTTAAGTCCATTGTGGTCATCTATAAAAAAATACTGGGAAAATCCAACCACAGAAAATAGAGAAAGTTTAAGACCTCTGGTTACGCCAGAATCTATAAAATGGCAATATTTAGAAGGGGTAAATGATGAAACAATTGTGCCACCAGAATGCTATATATTTGAGGGTAATAACTTATTAAATATAGATTCTAATATACATTTAGACTTAATATTAGATTATAAATCTAATATTGACCTGTATATTGAGTTTCAAAAATACCTTACAGATTATCAACCTCCTTTATTAGCAATTTGGGGGAAAAATGATCCTTTCTTTCTTCCCGAAGGTGCCCAAATGTGGAAAAGAGACTTACCCTCATCACAAATTTTTCTTTATGATACGGGACATTTTGCACTAGAAACACATCTGGAACCAATTTCTTCAGAAATTATGAAGTTTCTTAATCAGAATATATAAATGTTTATTCGAGCATAGTATTTCTTTCAAACTATGCTCAACCCTTTATCTATTTATAAAGATCTTAATATCTCTACTAAGATTAAAAATACAGTCTAAATGGGTAGTTGACTTAATAATTTTACTGGTTATGTGAATGTTATGACAATCCTTAATAAAAGCCAACATTGAATATGCATCAAATATTTCATCATTTTCTGCAATAAAAATAGCTACGGGTAAAGATATTCTGCTCAACTGCTTTAATGGATGACGTGGAGTCAATGCATTTGCCATTTTTACACTATATTTTTGAATAAAGTCAGAACGCATATCTATAACCTTTTTAGGGAAATTTAGTTTAACCCCAATATGATTATTGAAAAATAGCCCCAAACTAAGCGCATTTATTACGAATACCCATTTATTTACAGATGCAAAAGGCATTGAAGATGTTTTATATAAGTGATGAGATCTCACAAATGGACCAAACTCTGGAGCGACGAGAATAAGACTATCAACTTTCGTGATTGGAGAATATCTTGTGAAGTAGTTTAAGAGTAAGCCTCCACCACTTGAATGTCCAAGTAAGTGAATTCTTGCTTGAGGAGAAGTCTCTTTGAAATATTTAACGACAGTATCAACATCTTGCCAAATTTGTTTAGGTCCAACTACTTTCCAAAGTTTACTTGATCGACCATGTTCTCTTATATCGACAAGACAAATACAAGTTTTTTTATATTGAACCAATTGTTTTGCCAATACATCATACCCAGCAGCTGAATTCACACCGCCACCATGATAGACAATAAAAATCTCATCAATATCTGAAGCTGGCTTATAAATACGTAGATATAAACCATCTATATATTGCTCTATCACCTGAATTGAGTCTGCTAAAGGTAAATCATGCTTTCTAAGTACATATAGAAAATTTTCAAAATTAAGCATTGAGTTATACGAGTATCAGACAAATAAAGATAATACTCAGCTTCGTGGCACTTTGTAATGTCTTTCAAAGATATTATTTTTGAATTTTTTCTAAATCGAGGATTAACATGTAAAAGCTCGACTATACATAAATATCATCATATTCTTATGGTGAGTGTATATCTATATATGTTTAAATAGGATGCTTAACAATCGATCTAACGAGAATAAACAACAAGAGTATATCGATTATATGAATAAAAACCATGAACAAAATGTCATAGGCAGAGGCATTGAAGATTTAACCCAATTTTCAAGCTGTGAAGAGTGCGATACCCTTTATCGTAAAGTTTCTTTAGCCCCAGGAGAAAAAGCCCGCTGTTTATCTTGTGGTGCAGAAATTTATAGTGAGCTAAAAGCATTTCATCATATTATTGCGCTTATTTTAACAGCATTAATTATATTTATCGTTGCAAATAGCTTTCCAATTATAAAAATAGAAGTTCAAGGCAATTCAATACAAACGACTTTAATTGGTGCCGCATGGACTATGTTTCATATTGGTCGAGAAGTGGTTGCACTTATTCTAATTTTTACTACATTTATTATTCCACTGATCAACCTTATTTTATTAATGTATGTATTCATAAATGTGGGATGGCTAAAAAGACGTCCATATTTTATGGTTTTCGCTTTAAGAACTTTATATTTATTTAGAGTTTGGGCAATGGTTGAAGTTTTTCTGATTGGTATATTAGTCACACTGGTTAAACTGATTAATATGGTCATTGTTATTCCAGAAGTCGCACTGTGGGCATTTGGGGCTTTAAGTATTTTCATGGTCTATTTAAATGACATAAAAGTACAAGATATTTGGGATGCAGTAGATAGGGACTTACCATGAAAGAAAATCATCCCAAGCATCATTATTATACGCGTGCAGCAGATCTTTCATTGGTCAGATGTCACTGCTGTGGTTTACTCAGCGCTTCAGAGCAAAATTTAAATACACATCAAAATTGTCCTCGGTGCAATTCAGCATTACATATTCGTAAACCACAGAGCTTACAGAAAACATTTGCCTTTTTAATAGCAGCAACTATTTTATATATTCCTGCGAATGTTTTGCCGATGACGATAACCAACTCTATATTCGGAAGTCAAAGCGATACTATTATGAGTGGGGTTGTTTATTTCTGGCAAACACATGACTATCTGGTCGCTACTGTTATTTTTATTGCAAGTATATTTATTCCTCTTCTTAAGCTTTTTATTCTTAGCTTTTTATTACTAAGCATTTATATGCAATCTGTAAGGAGATGGAAATTTAGTCCCAAACATTGCAGTATTTTATATCGAATTGTAGAAATCATTGGTCGCTGGTCAATGATAGATGTTTTTGTGGTGAGTTTACTTACAGCACTCATTCAAATTCACTCACTGGCAACCATACTGGCAGGTCCAGGTGCGGTTGCTTTTGGTGCAGTGGTTATTCTTACCATGTTTTCCTCACTTAGTTTCGATCCCCGTATGATTTGGGACAATTATTATGCAACAGATATCACTCATTTATCTCGAGTTCACTCTCACTCAATAAGCCAAGTATCGCAATCAGATGCTCTCCACTCCAAACCATTAAACGAACAATAATATGTCTGAAAATATAAAAACTGATGACGGTCAAAATCATAAATTATCTACTCAACAAAAAGCTGAGTCACAAGAAATTCCTGAACCAATGATAAAGAAACCACGTGGCAGAATTTCACTCATTTGGATTATTCCCATCATTGCTTTGCTAATAGCCCTTTCTTTGGCTGCAAAAGCAATTTGGGAAAGAGGGCCAACGATAGAAGTAAGCTTTAGAACAGCAGATGGGTTGGAGGCTGGAAAAACCAATGTACGCTACAAACAAGTAAATATAGGTCTAGTGCGTCAGATTAAACTTTCACCAGACAATAGCCATATTATTGCCGAAATTGAATTATCTAAAGACAACAGCACTTTTGCTGCAAAAGATTCACGCTTTTGGGTTGTACGTCCGCGTATTGGTACTACAGGTGTTTCTGGTATAGATACGCTTTTGTCTGGTTCTTATATTGAGGTCGATGGTGGTAAAGCCTCTGAAAAACAAACTGACTTTATTGGACTAGAAACACCGCCTGTTGTACCTTCCGATGTTCCAGGGAAAATCTTTTTTCTCACAGCAGACAATTTAGGATCTTTAGATATTGGTTCACCCATTTACTATCGACGGATTAATGTTGGACAAATTACAGCATATAATCTATCTAAAGATGGAAAACATGTTGAACTTCAAACATTTATTCGTAGTCCATACGATAAGTTTGTTACAACAGACGCACGTTTTTGGCAAGCTAGCGGTGTCGATGTCAGTTTAAATGCTTCAGGATTCAGTCTAAACACCCAATCATTGGCCAGTATTATTACTGGTGGTATTGCTTTCGACTATCCAGAGAATTCTGATGCAAATACTGCACCTTTGAAAAGTCGCTTTACTTTGTGGAATTCACGCACAGATGCTTTAAAAGTACCTGATGGTAAGCCACATAAAATTGTTATGTATTTTGACACATCACTTCGCGGACTTTCTACAGGCGCACCAATCGACTTTATGGGGATTAATATAGGAAATGTCACCTCAATTAATGTTGAATTCGATCCAAATTATAGCAAGCTACGTATGCGTGTTGAGGCGGTTCTATATCCATCTCGCTTAGCAAATGGCAAAGAGCTCGATCCTACAGGTGCAATTTTCAGAAGATTTATTCAACAAGGTTGGCGCGCACAAATGCGTACAGGAAACTTACTCACAGGACAAAATTATATCGCTTTCGATAAATTCCCTAAAGCTAAACCTGTAACACTTATACAGCCTGAAAATGGAGTTGTCGAAGTTCCAACTATTCCACCTGAATTAAATAGCCTACAAGCACAAGTTTCTGAAATTGCAGATAAAGTGAGCAAATTCCCGATTGATGAAATTGGCGGTGATGTACGTAAGACTTTGAAAAATATGAATACTACAATTGAATCTACTGACAAATTAATCAAACAGCTTGATACTAAAGTCGCGCCTGATTTCCAAGCTACATTAAACGATGCACGTAGAACCATGCAATCGACTGAGTCCATCTTGTCAAGTGATGCACCAATGCAACAAGATTTGCGTAGAGTCTTACAACAAGTCACTCGTACAGCCGCATCACTACAGCTTATGTCAGATTATATTGAGCAACATCCTGAATCGCTCATTCGTGGCAAAAAAGGAGAAACACATAAAAATGCTAAATAAAATAAATAAACTGTGCTCATTAAGATATACGCGAAACCTAAGATCTAACCTGTTCTTAGTTAGCATATTTGCAATGATACTTACAGGATGTGCAAGTTCCGTGAATCCCAATTATTATACACTTGCACCAAAAGTTATTCCTATACAAGGCACACCTCTTAGAATTATTGAAGTATTGCCCGTTGGCTTACCTGATCGTCTAGACCGTGTATCTATCATGGTCAATACTGATCAAGGGCAGTCAAATATATTGGATAATAATAGATGGACATCTACGCTTTCAACTGAATTACATGATAGTTTATCGGCTAGCCTGCAACAGCAATTAAATGCTGTAGATCGCTATACCAGTGGTATTTCAACCACAAATACAGTGTATAGAATTGCGATCGATTTTTCTCGCTTTGATATCGTCAAACCAATCCCAAATCATCGTAATGGAAGCGTCGAAGTTGCAGTCAGCTGGATGATCAAACCTATCGAGCCTTTACAAACCTCTACTACGTCAAAACAGCCTACCCATCGATTACTTAACTGCAGAATGAGTTTTAGCCAAGAAGTTGCTAATTCAGATAGTGTTACTGATATGGTTAATGCTTCTAAATTAGCGGTTAATCAAGTCACAACCGGTGTTTCTGACGCAGTTTTTGCCGTTGAAAAAGGTACAACACCCCGAGTTAATCATGCGGTGTGTTCTTAGTTAATTCTAAAGCTCTATGTGTAGAATTTAAGCTTCATTACACATAGAGCTTACTATTTCTTATATGCTTCACTGAAAGAAAATGAGAATCTATTTTTATTTATTTCAATAATTTAGGTGTATATCCTAAATGCCTTTTAAACATGGCACTAAATGCACTTGTTGTTGCATAACCTAAACGAGACGAAATATATGCAATAGATCTACCATTTGATAAATCATCTAATGCCAATGAAAGATGTAATTGTTGCACCCAACTTCTATATTGAAGTCCAGTTTCTTTTTTAAATAATCTCATTAATGTTCTTGAACTGGTTCCTATTTTTTCAGACCAATGATTCAAATCTTTATACTGGTGAGGCTGACTCATCAGTTGATGACAAATAAAATCTAAACGTCGATCTACTGGCCATGGAATTTCTATAGGAAGTACTAAAGCACGTTGTATTTCATCAAAGATTAACCTCTGAATCGCTATCTTTAGTTCATCACTATATGGAATTCCATCTTTTTCAATTTGATCTAAATCATTCAATCGAAGCACCAAAGCTTTTAGCAAATTCGACATTCTGAGTAAATAACACTTTTCCCCCATGACATGAGCAGCATTTTTTTCAACCAATACTGTACTTAAACAAATTTCACTCATCGGTGTCACACTGTGCTCACACAGGGCAGGAATCCATAAAGCATATTGAGTAGGAACAACCCATACACTTCCTTGCGTCTGGACACGCATGGTTCCTTTGGAAGCATACAATAGTTGTGCACGACTATGCGAATGAGGCTCAATATAAGTACCATACGAATGGTATGATCCCATTGATATAATAAGTTCAGGAAAAGCTTGAATGCTCATTAGATAGATTTCAATTGTCAGTTATAAAGTGTTTTATGGAATATAGTCGTATTCATGACAAATTATAATAATCAATTAAAGAGCAATAAACAAAGGACTTTAATGGAATCTTCTATAAAAATTTCAACAAAAATTGAATCACCACCAAACCACGTTAACCAGATGATATATCCTGTTGTCTTTTCTGTGGCATTCACACATCTGCTTAACGACTTAATTCAAGCATCTCTTCCTGCCATTTATCCACTGTT
The DNA here is from genome assembly GCF_029392135.1 of Acinetobacter sp. ESL0695. Taxonomy (NCBI): domain Bacteria; kingdom Pseudomonadati; phylum Pseudomonadota; class Gammaproteobacteria; order Moraxellales; family Moraxellaceae; genus Acinetobacter; species Acinetobacter sp. ESL0695. The sequence goes on from NZ_CP113935.1 coordinate 21,239, forward strand.
AAAAACTAATTTTGAGCTAAGTTTTGCCCAAATTGGATTAATATCATTAATTTACCAAGTCACAGCTTCTCTTTTACAACCATGGATTGGCCTGTATACAGATAAACATCCCAAACCATTTTTATTGCCCTTAGGGATGGTATCTACACTTATAGGAATCATTTTAATGGCATTGTCGGGAAGTTTTTCTATGCTTCTTTTATCTGCAGCCTTAATTGGGGTAGGTTCTTCTACCTTTCACCCTGAAGCATCACGTGTTACAAGAGTGGCATCTGGGGGAAGATTTGGAACGGCACAATCAATTTTTCAGGTTGGGGGAAACTCAGGTTCTGCTATAGGGCCTTTATTGGTTGCTTTAATTATTGTGCCACATGGTCAAATGGCTTTTGCTTGGTTAGTCATTTTTGCGCTTTTAGCAATTTTTATCTTATACCGTGTCAGCCATTGGAATGTTAAACATAGTCATAATCAACTAACCAAACTAGCTTCACATCATGTCTCGAAATTTCATGGCAAAAAACTTATACAAGCATTATCAATCATTTGTATTTTAATTCTTATAAAATTTACTTACATTGCAAGCCTTAGTAATTATTATACATTTTATTTAATCCATAAATTTAATGTTTCATTACAAGATGCCCAACTGTATTTATTCGCTTTCTTAGCCGCAGTTGCATTCGGCACATTCTTCGGTGGTCCTATAGGAGATCGAATCGGTCGTAGATCGGTAATTTGGGTATCTTTTATTGGAATGATTCCATTTGCTTTTGTACTTCCTCACGTTAATCTTTTTTGGACATGTATCTGTGCAATGATGGCAGGTTTAATTATGTCATCTGCATTCTCTGCAATGATTGTATATGTACAAGAAGCTGTTCCGGGTCGCGTTGGTATGATTTCAGGACTCATGTTTGGTCTTATGTTTGGTGTAAGTGGTATTGCTGCTGCTGGCCTAGGCTATTTGGCTGATAAAAATAGTATAGAATGGGTGTTTGGTCTTTGTGCCTATTTGCCACTCCTAGGTTTTTTAACTTTCTTTTTACCAAGATCAAATACAGAAAATACTTAATAGAAATTAAAGAACAATAAGATAGTGTAAACAAAGTCGCATTTTTTAACTTATTTGTGTATTATTTATGTTAAAATAATACACAAATCTATTTTTAGTAAGAGCATCTATAACATTACCTTACTTACTAGAAAGTTTATTTTTCGTATTCAACCATCAGATATCGTCCCGCACTGGAAATATTCGTGAATCTTCGTAAATATTTAGGAAGTTTAATTTCTTTTATACTTAGAAAGGCTATATGCTTTATCACGGGTACACGCAGTTTTTGGACGGATAAACAGCCTACTTCAATACAAAAAATTTACTATGCAAATCATACGAGCCATATCGACTTTATTCTTTTATGGTCTTCTCTTCCACGTGAAATTAGAGAAGTGACAAGACCAGTCGCAGGTGGTGATTACTGGCATAAGACAAGACTTCGAGGGTTTATTATTTCAAGGTATTATGATTTCTTCAAATAATCCTGACTCCCTTTTTAATGTCAAAGTAGCGCTAAACGCAGGCCATTCAGTGATCTTTTTTCCAGAAGGTACAAGAAATTTGGACTCTACTCATGCACTATTACCGTTTAAATCAGGATTATTCCATCTATCTCAGGCATTTCCAGAAATAGATATACTCCCTGTATGGATCGAAAATGTAAATCGCGTCATGCCAAAAGGTACATTTATTCTGCTTCCTATTTTATCGAATATTTATTTTGGAACACCTTTATCTCGTGAGATCAAAACAGTAAATAAAGATAAATTTCTTCAAGAAGCAAGAACCATGTTAATCAACCTAAGTAAGTACGAATCTTAATCATGAATAGTTTACAAATTAATTTTATTATCTTTATAACTATTACTATTTCACTTCTTCTAGCATCTCTCACTGGGTTCATACTAAAAAAGAAAATAAATCATGAACCTCATGCTGTTATTGATAACCTTAATGCACGAATAAATGCATGGTGGGTCATGCTTATTATTCTTTATATTGCTATTTCAATCGGAGATTCAGCGATTGTTTTCCTTTTTGGCGCGATCTCTTTTTTTGCATTACGTGAATTTATTACATTATTACCTACAAGAAGAGACGACTATTCGGCACTTGCAATTTCTTTTTATTTACTTATTCCTTGTCAATATTATCTCGTACATATAAATGCTTATAATTTATATAGTTTGCTTATTCCTTTATATGCTTTTTTGCTTATTCCTATTCTTATCTTAAAACGCGAAGATACCACATCTTTTTTAGCACGTAGCGCAAAAATACATTGGGGACTAATGGTTTGTGTATATTGTATTTCGCATGTACCAGCTTTATTAAATTTAGAGATCATTGACCTAAATGGTAAAAAAATATGGCTCATTATTTGGTTAATTTTAGTTGTACAACTGTCAGACGTATTTCAATATATTTGTGGAAAAATTTTTGGCAAACATAAACTTGCACCAATACTTAGTCCATCTAAAACATTAGAAGGACTTATTGGTGGTATTGGACTAGCTTTAACTGTTGGTGTACTTACTAGAGGACTAACACCCTTTACTTTATTTCAGTCACTTTGGATTTCCTTAACTATATGCTTATTTGGTTTTTTAGGTGGTTTAGTAATGTCTGCAATTAAAAGAGACCGAGGGGTAAAAGACTGGGGGGATACTATTCAAGGCCATGGAGGAATCTTAGATCGTATGGATTCATTATGCTTTTCAGCACCAGTATTTTTTCACATACTCAAATATTGGTGGACTTGATATTTAGGGTTAAACATATATTTAGAGCTTTAGTTCAATAAAAATTATTTATTGTTTTTTTATATAAAAAAATTCTTTTAACTTAAAAAATTGATCAATATTGGTGCAAAATTTAATATAATCAACAAATAATACTAAAAAAAATTACACTTTAATAAAAAATATAATATTTCAAAAGCCTAAACAAAAAACAATAATGTGACTCAGTTCACAATAATGAGCTTTGATTTTAAATTTTATCTTACTAATTTGGTCTTCTATGTTTTTATCACAGCAATTTAAGTATTTTACTTTTGGATTAATTGTTCTTTGCAATACACACAGTACATTTGCATCAGATAATAGAAAAGTCACAGAACCAACTGTCCCAGAAACATGTAAAACGGTTTATGCCAGAAATACTCTAATTACCGAGGATATTCAAAATGCACTAAATACTTGTAGTGCAGGACAAGCCGTTCGTCTCTCTAAAAATGGCGCAATGAATGTCTTCCTTTCTGGCCCAATTAATATGCCAAATGGCGTAAGTTTAATTATAGACAAAGGTACAACGCTTCGTTCAATTAATAATGCAACTGCCTTCGATAATGGTCAAGGGAATTGTGGAACTCTCAACGGAGATGGTAAGAGTTGTAAAGCACTCATCACATTTTATCATGTTTCAAATGGCGGTATTTATGGAGAAGGTGAAATCGATGGTCAAGGTGGAGAAGTTCTAAATGACAAAATGATCACTTGGTGGGATCTTTCTGAAAAAGCACGGAAACCACGCAGAAATCAGAATTCACCTCGACTGATACAAGTAGAGCGAGGTCAAAATATTACCCTCCATCAAGTTACATTAAAAAATGCACCTAAGTTTCATGCTGTCTTTTCTCGTAGTAATGGCATTACGATTTGGAATATAAAAATTAATACACCATCTAATGCAAGAAATACAGATGGTATCGACTTTATGGCATCGCAAAATGCAACTGTCGCTTATAGCACAATTAGTACTGGTGATGACAACATCGCAATTAAAGCAGATCATCGAAGTGGGCCATCAAGTAATATGAGTTTCTTGCAAAATACTTTTGGTACAGGAAATGGGTTATCTATCGGCAGTGAAACAAAAGATGGAATCTACAATATTTTCGTGGATGGCTTAATTATGCAAGGCACTAAAAATGGGCTGCGTATAAAAAGTGATAAATCATCAGCAGGTGAAGTCGCAAATATTCATTACAATAATGTAGAGATGTCAAATGTAAAAAATGCGATTGTTATGGATACTATTTATGAAAAAAAATCAGGTTCGACAAAAGCAGACTGGCATGATGTTACCTACAATGAAATTACTATTCATGGCCGATCAAATATCATTTTTAATGGTACCAATGCACTAAAACCTTTACATGCAACGCTTAGGAATATGAATTTATCTAACAATGTGTCTTGGATGATTAAGAACGCAAATTTAATAAAATAATTTTAAGATATCGGCCTAATGTATGTTTATTAGGCCATCAATAACACCTAAATTTAAAAGAGTCATTTGTTTTGAATATTTTATTTGTCTTATTGACTACATTACTTTTTATAAATGTCAGTTATGCCTCAAGTTACCCAACCACAGATTTAAATAAGCTTAGTGGGTTTGCAAAGCAAGCACATGTTACAGGTGGCTATGGCGGAAAAACTATTATCGTGAAAGATATTTCAAATCTAAAAAAGGAGATTTTGGGAGATGAACCAAAGGTTATTGTAGTTGAAGGTAAAATTGCTAGTACTAGCAAACAAAAGCTACTTCTTGGAAGCAATAAGACTATTGTTGGCTCCTTCAATAATTCAAATGTTTTACATAATATTTACTTAGCTACATCTTCAAATAGCTCAAATATTATATTTCAAAACTTAGTTTTCAAGCATGATGAAAAAATTAAGGGAAATGGAGATATTCAACTCTATATTAACTATGGGCAGAAATATTGGATTGATCACTGTTCATTCGTCGGACACAGCTGGCAACTAGGAGATGGTAGCCTCGATAAATTAATCTATATTGGCGAGTCAGCAGATTATATCACTATTAGCCATTCATTATTTTCAAACCATCGATATGGTTCAATATTTGGCTATGCGATGAATGGATATAAAGCAAAATATATTGGCTACCCAAGAATTACTTTAGCCAATAACTATTATAACAATATTTATGTCAGATCACCGGGTTTAATGAGATATGGTTATTTTCATGCTTACAATAACTATATTCGTAACTACCACTTGGGTTATACATTGGCACAAAATGCAAAAGTAATTTCTGAGTCAAATTATTTTGAATCAGGTTATGAAAAAGGTATTGTTGATGATAAAAAAGAGAATACCTCGTTCACAGATACAAATAGTTACCCTAGCAGTATACAAAAATACTCGAAGAGTGCCTCTTGGTCTATTCCATACTCCTATCAGACTCAGACAGCAAATTTTTCTAAAAACTGGAATCTTAACTATTCTGGTGCACAAAGTAATGCCAGTAAATTTACCTTCCCATATTAATTCATAGACAAGTGAGTGGATTTTATAGTTCACTCACACTTAATTATATAAAATTATAATTAATTATCCTTTAATATATTTGAATTATTGTTTCCTCTTATTTATTTTAAAAATTGGGGTTAACAATGTACTTTTCGAAGATTCAATATCATTTAACATTCATTTTTTTAACTAGCTTATATATCCCTGTATCTCACGCTATAGACAACCGGAATGTCATCGAACCTACTACACCGTCAGCCTGTACAACAGTATATGCAAGGAATACTGTTATGACTGATGATATACAAAAAGCCTTAAATAACTGTAGTGTTGGTAAAGCCGTGAAGCTTTCAAACAATGGATCAATGAATCTATTTCTTTCTGGTCCAATTACTATGCCAAATGGTGTAAGTCTAATTATAGATAAAGGCACAGTACTTCGTGCCGTTAACAATGCAAATACTTTTGATAATGGTTCAAAAAATTGTGGAACGTTGAATGGAGATGGAAAAGGTTGCAAAGCACTTATTACGTTCTATCATGTTTCAAATGGTGGAATCTATGGGAAAGGTGAAATTGACGGTCAAGGTGGACAAATTCTTAATGATAAAATGTTGAGTTGGTGGGATCTTGCACAACAAGCTAAAAGTGGTAGTCAAAACCAAAATGCTCCTCGTTTAATACAAGTTGAGAGTAGTGAAAATATTAAGCTATATCAAATTACACTGAAAAATGCGCCTAAATTTCATGCTGTTTTCTCTAGAAGTAGTGGTATTACTGTGTGGAATATAAAAATAAATACACCTGCTAATGCACGCAATACAGATGGATTAGATTTTATGTCTTCAAACAATGTTACTGTTGCTTCGAGTAATATTAGTACAGGAGATGATAATATTGCGATTAAAGCCAGTGGAGGTAATGGCTCTTCAACAGATATGAGTTTTTTAAACAACATATTTGGTAGTGGACATGGTTTTTCTATTGGTAGCGAAACTAAAGACGGGGTTTATAACATCTATGTCAATGGCTTAACTATGAAAGGTACTGATAATGGATTACGCATTAAAGGTGACCGCTCACAATCTGGAGAGGTATCGAATATCCAATATAACAATGTGAATATGTCGAATGTAAAAAACTCAATTATTATGGATACTGTTTATGAGAACAAATCAGGATCTACTAAAGCAAACTGGCACGACGTGGTTTACAATGAGATTACTGTTTTTGGTCAGTCAAATATTATTTTTAATGGCACAAATGCGATAGCTCCCCTGAAAGCAACAATGACAAATATGCATTTACCAGATAATATTATGTGGAATATTAAAAATACCAATATAAATAAATAATACTAAAGTAGAGAAGTAGTGTAGCAAGTTGCTACACTATTTATTTTTCTTCTGAATAAATTCTTGAAAAAATTTTTCAATTACCAGAATGTCACTTTGATTCAAATCTTCGATATTTAAATCAACTTTTAACTTATTATTCTTAAAAAGAATTTTTCCGACTTTTTCGCTATTACAATGAATCTGAGATAAAATTTGCTCTGAAGATTTTTCTAAAATAGGAGTTAAATTTTTTTCTGCAACTGGAACAATTTTTGTTTGTTCACATTTCCCAGCCTTGAAGCTTTTCCATGCATCTTCTAAACTTCTTTGGGCATATTCAAGTTTATAATCTGCCAAGTATTTTTTAATACTTGTTGCGACTGTACGCCCAATTAAAGTAGGATCATTATTCAAATCATTTACAATATAGTCGGGCATTTTCTCAAAAGATAAGTATTTATACATATCTTCCCTATTTAGTCCGAGCGATTTTGCGAGTTTACTCTTATTTTTTTTAGTTTCTTCATCTAGATGACTCAACCCCATATAAATTTCATAGTCGGTTAAATCAGCTCGCTTTAAATTTTCAGCAAGTGTTAAGAGTGCAGCATCTTCATTGCTTACATCTATAATAATGACTTCGATTGTGCTTTTAGATAGCAGTTGATGTGCTTTTAAGCGTCGTTCTCCAGCAATAAGTTCATAACCTGAATGAGTTCTTCTGACTGTGATAGGTTGCAATAAACCGATTTCTTCAATTGAGTTCGCAAGCTCCTGAAGTTCTGCCTTGTCAAATCCTCTGCGAGGTTGATTGGGACTACTTATAATTTCAGATAAAGGAATATTTTTACGAAATTCTTTAGCAACAGTAGATTGATCCCTTTGAGCATGACTATGTTGTTTTGTATTCTGTTGTAACCGCTTTGCTAGCAATTCTTTTGCACTACTCATGATTCTAGTTTCACCAATATTTCATTTGCCAATTCAGAAAAAGATAATCTTATCTTTGATTTTTTATCTATATCAATTAAAGATTGTTTGAGTATAGCTGCTTGATTCACTTTTGTACTTGTTGGAATGGTCGTCTCAAATAGTTGGCCTACCGTATTATTGGTTTCATCTTGTATAAGCTTACATACATTCTGTCGCTTATCGTGCTTAATTAATAACGTACCTAATAATTTTAATTTGGGATTAATCCTGTGAATTTTCGATATATGGTTAATTAAGTCGGTAACACCATATAGACCATACTGCGACCCAGATTCAATTGGAATAATGACATAGTCTGCAGCAGCTAGTGCATTACTCGTAAGTATTTTTAAACTAGGTGGACAATCAATCAATATGAAATCATAGATTCCAAATAAAGGCTCAAGTTTATATTTCAATTCCTCATTTGGACGTGGTGAATACTCTTTCAACTGGTCCTCTGTCTTTCCTAGATTAAGCGAACCATATATAAGAGACACGCCCTTAAAATTTGTTTCTTCTTCTAAAGCATCAACCAATAAATTTTCTTCATGAGTCAGAAGTTCGGCAGATGTTATACTAATTTCACTAGGATGTTGTTTACCAATGTGCAGACTTACATTTGCTTGAGGATCCAAGTCAACGATTAGTACGCGCTTTCCACACTCTACCAATTCTGCGGCTAGATGTACTACAGTTGTCGTTTTACCACAACCACCTTTGTGATTAGCCACAGCAATAATCTGTGTTTTATTAGTTTCCATAATTGATATATTTTCGATACATTGAATGAGTTTAATACGAAGTGTAGCAAGTTGCTACACTTTACTCTTTAAAAGTTTACTTAATTATATCATTTAAAAATTTTAACAAAATCCTCAATATAGATCATCAAAAAACTATCATGCTATGTAGCAATAAGCTTAGTATAATTCTTTTAATTACTTGTATAGTCTGCATTTATGAAACATGACCTCAGAAACTTAGATTTCAATTTATTAAAAGCATTTGATGCTCTTTTTGATGAGCGCAGTGTCACAGAGGCAGCTAAGAAGTTATATCTAACACAACCTGCGGTCAGTGGCATGTTACAAAGATTAAGAGATTATTTTGACGACCCTTTATTTATAAGAGCTCAGCGAGGTATTTATCCCACCTCACGAGCAAAACAGTTAGCACCCACTGTTAAAAACATCCTCTTTGATATTGATACATTAATTCAACCTAATCATTTTGATCCTAAAAATGATGAATATTTATTAAGGATATCAGCTACCGATTATGCATTAAAAGTGGTTCTTGTACCTTTTATCGCTCAGTTGAGAATACATGCACCTCATGTAAAAGTTTCAATTCTTCCCATAAGAAATGAAGACATATTTATGCAATTAGAGCAAGGCACAATTGATTTGGCATTAGTTACTTCAGATTTAAACCATAAAGAAGTTTACAAGCAGGATTTATTTACAGATCACTACACCTGCTTAATTCACAAAGAACATCCTCTTGCTTCTCATAAGAATATTACACTTGATGAGTTTTGTAAGCTCAAATATGTCTTGATTTCACATGAAGGAGGGAATTTTGAGGGTATTACAGATCAACAATTGAAAATATTCAATAAAAAAAGGGACGTGATCATTTCTATAAATAGTTTTCTAATTTTGTCTGAAATATTAGCCAACACAGATTTGGTGGCTGTTGTTCCCTCAAAATTAGCTAATAATTTAACAGACTTCTTAACATTTAAACCACCAATCGCAATACCAAATTTTAATAAATCTTTAGTTTGGCATGAGCGAAACCATCGCGACCCAGCACAACAATGGCTCCGTGATCTGATGGTTCAAACTGTATTAAGTAAAAATAGTTAATTATTTACTACTTTTGCTAATCCATCTAACCAGTCTTGATGACCATTTAACATAGGATTGGGTTTTTCTAATGCTAATGCTTTAGCAGGAATGCCTATTTGTGTCTCTTGTGTAAGAATTCGCACTCTATTATCTGATAAATTTTCAATAAGCCAAGCGTGATGCACATCTAAACGCTCAATAGAGTTAATTTCACCAGCCCATCCATGCCAAGCGATTCTGGCTGGATGATGAGCTATAGGTTCAATAAATTCCACAATTTTTGCATCTACAGGGAAACCAAATGTTTTAAAAGAAAATTTTAAATTATCTTGTAGTTGAGTAGCACCATATAACTCTATAGAAGATGAATTAGAATAATATGAAGGCCATAGCTTAGCATTTATTAAATAAGGCCAAATATCTGTTACTAATTTTCCTTGAATAATAACTTCATTTGAAACGAAATTATCTGTAAAACCTGGTAAAAAGCCCTGAGGCCAAATGATAGAATTTAACATAATTACAATCTAAATTTTAAAGAAATATCATGTAATTTTATGCAAAATAATTCAAATCATATTCCTTAATTTCAAATATAACGAAATGATATATGCTATATATTTTATAATATTTACATAACACTAAGCCTCTCTATAAATATAGAGAGGCTTAGTGTTCCCCCAAAAAAATGTATTTATTATTCTTATTCATTTGTTGGATTCATATTAATAGATTTTTATAAAAAAGAATGTAATCCATTAACTACAAAAGTATATAAAATACTCTAAAATAAAATAAGTTATTGATTTAAATATTAATTAATTATACATTTTTTTTTGTAAAAAAATTATTTTGTCTTTATATTATTTTTTTTAAAATTAATTCTCTCAATATTAAACTGTCAAATTTACTATAAACACTAATTAACCATTCATTATAAATTCTTAAAATTATTGTACTATTTCATTTTTAAACCAATACGTTCTAGATGGTGCAAATTCTTTTCAAAGAACTCAGGATTATTTATATTATTTATCAATCTTTTTTCTAAATCTTTATATGATTCTCCAATTTCAGCGTAACTACTTGCGAAGATATCATCATAAGCAAGTTTCTTTGCAAAAAGTTTAATTTGACCTTCTGTTAATCCAATAAATGTAGTTGGTATAAATTCATGTGCTATATTTTCTTCATCAATTTTTAATAATTTTAATTTCAGTTTAAATTGAATTCCACTAATAACTCGACCCTCTTTAAATTGTTCGTATTCGACAGTAATATCTGTAAGTTTATTAATTTGATCAATAGCGGGCTCAAGAACTCTCTTTTTAAAATTATTCATTGCTGTATATTCAGTATCTCCTAAACCTAACTGTGTTCTAAAATCAATAAGACGAATAACTGGTGTTTTCCCAATATCACGCCATGCAATAAGAATTTCATAAAGACGTATGGCATACTTACTGGTTAACTGAGATACTTGTTTCAATTTATATGATGTGAAGTGTTTTTCTAGACGAGTAATTAAAGGAACCACATCTGGCGAGAAAGTCACTTCTAGGATAGCTAACTCATCGATATACTTTATTCGACTCACCCATCTGGATTTAACAACACCCATTTTTCCGGTATTCTCATGTTCTTCTTTGAAGGAAAACTGCCTTTCAAATAAGTTGAGAGCAGCTTCTTTTAAAGCTTTATATGCGGCATGCCGATCGACTTTATAATGATACATATAGTCACCAGCATATATCTGTAATTTACTATCAGCCGTGATACCTTGTCCTGTTTCCCTTGCTTTTACAATAGACAATAAAATTAGACGCTGCTCTGTCAGCTCTAAATTATATGATGCATTAATTAAAATATTATCTTTAACAACCAGTTCATTTTTCATATTAAATTTTAATAAAGATACAACACTCATAAATGTATCTAATAGTACATTATAAGTCAATGTATCTTATTGGTGACTAAACGTATCTTTATTGGTGACTAAACGTATCTTTATTGGTGACTAAACGTATCTTTATTGGTGACTAAACGTATCTTTATTACCTCTGTAATCCTTTAATAGCAAGGCTTATAAGATGTCTAAAAGCATTAAAAGAATATTAAAAGAATATTAAAAGCCTTACTAATTATAAAAATACTAAAATTTAAATCTTTCAATGATTATTTTTTGAACTTATTTAAAATTAACTTTAAAAAGTATCCTTGCATTTGATTCATTTGATTCATTTGATTCATTTGATTCATTTGATTATTGACATGATTCATATGAATCAAATAAGATATTCTTATGTCAAAGTGAGCATATAAAATGAGCCATATTATTCATAGAAACTTAGAAAAATCTCCAATTACAGCAGTTTCTGGAAAAGGGTGTTATTTAAAGGATATAGATGGAAAATTATATTTAGATGCATGTGGTGGAGCCGCAGTTTCTTGCTTGGGACATGGACATAGTGAAATTATTTCTGCAATGCATAAGCAAATAGATCATTTAGCCTATGCACACACAAGTTTCTTTACCACAGATGTAGTAGAAGAATTAGCAGAGCATCTTATCCAAACTGCACCATCATCTCTGAATAGAATATATTTTGTTTCAGGTGGCTCTGAAGCCATGGAAACATCTCTTAAACTTGCAAGACAATATTTTGTAGATATTGGTGAAGAAGAACGTACTGTTTTCTTGGGCCGTTCTCAAAGTTATCATGGCAATACTTTAGGTGCACTTGCAGTGGGTGGTAATGAGTGGCGTAAAAGAATATTTTCACCTTTATTAATGAATGTTGAAAGAGTTGCAGAATGTAATGAATATCGTGGAAAAAAAGAAAGTGAAACCGTCGATCAATATACCGATCGACTTCTAAAAGAATTTGAAAAGAAAGTATGTGATATTGGACCGCATCGAATTATTGCTTTTTGCGCAGAAACAGTAGTAGGTGCAACTTCTGGCGCTATTCCTCCAACTCCAGGCTACTTACGAGGTATTTATGATATATGCCGTAAGTATGGTATTTTGTATATTGCCGATGAAGTCATGTGTGGTATGGGAAGAACAGGAACATTACATGCGTTTGAACAAGATGATTTTGTTCCTGATATTGTTGCCGTAGCAAAGGGGTTAGGTGGCGGTTATCAACCTATTGGTGCAGTATTTACAAAAGACTTTATTATAGATGCTATAAAAAAAGGAACTGGCTTCTTTCAACATGGCCATACCTATATTTGTCACCCAACAGCAGCGGCGGCAGCTTTAGCTGTACAAAAAATAATTTTTAGAGATAATTTAGTAGATCATGTAAAACATCAAGGTGATTACCTATTTAATCAACTTCAACACAAGCTTTCGTCTATAGAGACAGTTGGAAACATACGTGGAAGAGGATTATTTTTAGGTATTGAGCTCGTTCAAAATAAAGAATCTAAACAGGCATTCGATCCTTCAAAAGAAATTCATAAACTAATTAAAAAAGAATGTTTTGAAAAGGGCTTAATGGTATACCCAATGGGAGGAACAATTGATGGTCAAACAGGTGATCATATTCTTTTAGCTCCACCTTTTATTATTAAAAAAGATGAGATCGACTTTATTGTAGATACACTAGATATTGTCATTCGAAAAGTGACAAGTACTGTGCTGTTAGAGAAATAAAATGACTTTAAAAGATAGACTTCCTCCATTAAATGAAAGTACTTGGACACTGGAACAGAGGAAAGAGGCAGAGAAAATTATTTCAGGTCCAAGAGGGGAGTTAATAGCTCCTTTTCAGGTACTATTAAGAAACCCCCAGTTAATGAACTGCACACAGCAGTTAGGAGAGTATTTAAGGTACTCAAGCACTATTGGTCATAGATTGACAGAGCTTACTATTTTAATTACAGCAAGATATTGGCACCAAACAGTTGAGTGGCAAATACATGCGCCTATTGCTATTGAAAAGGGAATTTCATTGAAAGATGTAGAAGCAATCAATTTTAATCAACAACCAAATTCCCTCAAATATGATGAACAAGTTGTTTATGATTTTTGTATGGAACTTCAAAAAACAAAAAAAATTAGTGATCAATGTTGGAGTGATGCGATAACATTATTTGGAGAAAAAGGAGTAATCGATTTAATCGGAATTCAAGGATATTATTCCTTTTTAGCAATGGTTATGAATGCCTCTCAAACTTCAGCATTGAATACAGATGTTAAACTTCAAAAACTAGAGTAAGCCATGTACATTCCAAACGAGTTTAAAGAAGTGAGATCAGAAAAGATAAAAGATCTCATTGAAGGTTATCCACTTGCTTGTATTGTTGCTCATACACAGCATGGGCTTTGTGCAACGCATGTTCCATTAATTCTGAAGGCTGAAGATATTCTGATTGGTCATATTGCTATTGTAAATGATATGAAAGATCGAGTTGCTGAAGGTACTGAAGTATTGTGCATATTTAAAGGGGATGATGCTTATATTTCTGCAAATTACTACCCAAGCAAGTTTGAACATCATCAGCAAGTACCTACATGGAATTATCAGGTCGTACATATATCTGGAACAATCCACTACTTTTCAGATAGCCGAAGAAAGTTAGCAGCTGTAGGGATGCTTACCAAGGACATGGAAAAAAAAACAAATGGTTTAGCTGCATGGAAGATGTCAGATGCACCGAAAGATTATATTTTTAAACTTCTTGATGATTTAGTTGTATTTGAGATACATATTTGTAAGATACAAGCACAGTCAAAATTGAGTCAAAATAAAGAAAAGAGAGACTTTGATGCTGTTGTGCAGAGATTAGAACAAAATGGGAAAACTCGTCTTGCAGAAAATATGCGTACATTTAAAAAAGGGTAGATCATTCTACTTCTAAATATTATGCATATAAAAATATATATGCTTTTTCATGTTTTATTCAGAGGCTCATTATACCTAAAACAGACTTTTAACTAATATAAATTTATATAAGTAGAGTAGTTTTAAGGAGGAAATTCAAATCATTAGAAAAAATTTAGATCTTTATAATATGTTTATTTAATCGTAAAAATTTCTTTATGTTTAATTTGAATTTATCACTTAGCTTAAATATTTTTTATAAATTTTTTATTTGAAATGAATTGTTATCTTATGATATAGCATCACAAAAGTGTGATGTTTTACATAAATACTATGCTTTTTTTGCTAAATTTCCTATAAAATCCTTAGGTTAATCTAATAAAAATACAGTTAAGTCAGACAGCCATGTTTATTCGAAAACTACTTGATCCAGAATTTCTTAATCGGCTTTCTACTCAAAAGCTGACCACAAGACTAAGTTTTTTCAACTTAGGCTTCTCTATGGCATCTTGGGCATCTCTTATTCCATATTTAAAACAAAAACTTTCTTTGGATCATACCGAATTAGGATTGTTGATTTTATGCATGGGGCTAGGATCAATTGCTGCAATGCTTTTAACGGGTCGTGTTATTAAGACATTAGGTTGTCGATTTATTATTGCATTTTCCTCTATTGTTTTTATATTTACTTTACCATTAGTAACGCATTTAGATAATATACCTATTCTTGTATTTTTCTTAACTTTTCTAGGTATTGCATCTGGTGCAACAGGGGTTGCGGCAAATTTTCAGGGTGTCATTATTGAAGAAAAAAATAATAGTCCGCTTATGTCTAATTTTCATGGAATGTGTAGTTTGGGCGGCTTAATTGCTGCATTAAACATGACAGGACTATTACATAGTGGTTTTTCACCTTCATCCGCAACGCTTTTGGTTAGTTCTATTATTACGCTTATAGCAATCTTTGCTGTTCTAGGTGCACTTTCGAAGTCTGCTGTTAATGATGTGACACAACCAAAGGTGACTACTGAGGAGGAAGCACCCTCTATACGAAATAGTGCAATGCCACACCCTGTAATTCTAATGCTTGGTATGATGTGTTTTATTGCTTTTTTGACGGAAAGTACAGCATTAGACTGGAGCGGTGTGTATCTTACAGATATTTATCATACATCATTGTCTAATGCTGGATTAGCATATAGTTTTTTCGCAATTACGATGACTTTCTCTCGTTTCTTTGGGCATATATTTCTTAGAAAAATTGGAGAGAAGCGCTTAATTTGGGCAAGTTCATTGTGTGCAAGTGCCGGAATGGCCGTTGTTGTACTTGCGCCCATGTGGTATTTAGTGCTTCTAGGATATGCTCTAGTGGGATTAGGCCTTTCAAATATTGTTCCTGTATTATTTTCACGGGTTGGAAGGCAAAATTTTGTACCAAAGTCCCAAGCACTTTCTTATGTATCTATTCTTGCGTATTCAGGTGCATTGAGTGGATCAGCATTAGTGGGGTTAATTGGTCAGAAAACAGGACTCACATTTGTCTTTGGTTTAATTTCTGCATTACTGTTATGTATTGCTGTTTTTAACTCATATACGATTGTAAAAAGACGTCGTAAAGAACGAAAAATGCGAAAACTAATGATTTCACCTAAAGAAACACAGTCTGATTAATATCTCAAATTATGCACTTAGATTTAAGTGCATTCAATTTTTAGTAACTTTGCTGCAAACAGCTATTCTTAAAGATTTACTTGGCATTATGATTCTCAAATAAAGAAACCTGTATCAAAAATAGTCAAATATTTAACTTTAATTTTTTAATACGACCATAACCCAAATTAATAATGAAGATAATCCATTTCAGGATTAATACCATCTAATCCTATTTCTTTCTTATCAATTCCAAAATTTTCACTTTGCTGAACAAGAAGAGATACCACCTCATAGAGAGCATAATTATAGCCCTTATTAAAGTTTTCATATTCATCAGAAATAATAATTTTCTTTTCTAGAATTTCTTTAATAACATCAGCTAAGAAATTCTTGTAGGTTTCATTACTCATTTTAAAGCTGGCCATTAGTATAAAAGAAGCCACCTTCAATAAAAAGGTGATTAGTTAGGTATTGAATTAATCTAGTAGGATCTTTCTGGAGTGGATAAACTCAAAACCTCCAAAATTTGATGCTTAGTTACAACAATAAATTCATATAGTTCATCTTTGTAAATTTCTCAGCTTTCATCATTATACCAATCAATGAAATTAGACTTATTTATGATAAATAACTAGCACTTGTTATCAAATTCTTGCTTACCTAAAGTGTTAAATTCCTTTCTTTCTTCAATTGAAAAATCAATAACTAACAGTATAATATTACTAAAAATTTTAAAAAATATAATCAAAATGGGAACTAAAGGATCGTATTTTTAATATTTCAACTTTATGGTGAATATGATAGCTGCTGTTGTTGCATATCGCCTGAATCTAAAGAAGTCTAAATCTCGACGAATAATTTAAATTTAGGCTTTTTGTGTCGAACTCAGGTTAATTTAGAATTTTTATTCGTTTTATTCAATCCATTGAGTAATTCTAGAATCTTGTAAATATGAGTATTTATGGCGATCATAGAATGCAAAACAGACATGTTTATTACTAGTTTGACGACTTAAATTTCGATTAAATTGCATTAACCTTGAATGATTAGAATTATCTAAACGAATTTGAATTCGCTCAAAGGGATTACAATTTTTTTCGAACGACCACTACAATTTTCATAATATATATAATTAATTGCTGTACTATAACTTTTAGAAAGTTTCATTGGTTACTTTTCTTTTATTCTCATACCCATGCTAAAAGATATCATCCCAACAATAATAAACCCAAGCATTGTCAAAATAGGTAATATCGCCCAAAGTGTATTTTTCTCAGCTTTAGGCATTATTATAGAAAATGTAATAATAAAAGTAACAAAAGCAGAAAAATGTAAGATTAAACCTATAATAATCAAAAAATCAGACATCAATTATTCAATATATATTTTTCGAATCACTCTATGCTTTCTATTATACTTTTTTGATGATATTCAAATGATTACAGCAATAATTATAAAAACTAATGCCAGTCCATGATCATGATTAGACTATTGATAAAAAACGTTTTATCAAAAAGATATTTGGAAATAGTATTTATTCTAAAATAACTAAAAGGAACTATTTACCCTTATTTAACATAATTGCCCTTATGCGAACTAAACTCCATAAATTTATTCTTAATCAGTGACTTAAAATCTAAAAACAAACCCCAATAAAGCAAAAAAGCCGATGCGGAAACATGTCGGCTTTTTTATGTACATATTTGGCACTTTCTGCCTATGGTTTTGAGTAAATTCTGCACATATTCCATGACTATTAGGTAATTCAGCTTCACGTTCTAATCAGGTTTTTTTGTCGTGTTATACGCCTTAAAAGCGGTTATTCAGATGGCTTTACGTCACTCGTCAATAATACTTTAGAGCCTCAAATAGGTATTTTTAGCTGTTCTTTTAGTTTTTAATTAAAAATATTAGGTATGGGAAGTATCGGGAAGTTTACTATTTTTTATAGGGAAGTATTGGGAAGTATCGGGAAGTATCTAGGGAGAAATTCTAAAAGTTCTACTTTTATTATGGCAAAAATAGCAAAATCGCAGGATAAAAGCAGATTTTTTCTATCGCAGGATAGGCGTATGCCGTCAAAAATGGTACTAAGTGCTAGCATTTGAAAAAATACATTCTTAAAAATTATCTTGGGCGTTCAATTTGTATGTCAAAAATTACTATCGTAGAAGCAGCAAGACAGTTCAATGTTACTCGACCTCGTATTTACCGAGCTATTCAAAAAGGTGAACTTACAACGACATTAAGTGATGAAGGCGTACAACTTGTACAAACACAAGATATGATCCGCCTATTCGAGAATAAAAAGAGAAAGTCTGTTACAAAACACGAAATGGTTACTGTTTCTGATACAAATAATAAGATGATTTTGTTACTTGAAGAACAGCTTAGAAAAGCAGAAGAAGACAAGGCATTTTTAAAGGAGCAAATACAAGAAATACGTAAGGATTTTGATGACTATAAATTGAGAATTGAGCATCAAGAGCAGGTACAATCAAGAACAGACATTACAGGTAATGATCATGTTCAAACAGATGAAACATTACAGAAAAAACAAGATAATGAACAGGTACAAAGAACAGTGATTATTCAGCCTGAACCATCCAAAAAGATAATTGGTTTTTATATAATTTTATTAAGCGTTTTTAGTTATATATATAAAGTCTTTTTAAATATGAATCTCATCAACGATACTGAACTCAGTCGCAGTTATTTGATGTTAACCCATCGAATAACGAAGATCATAAGGTTTGGCGACCGTTATGATTTCACACTAAGGCTTGTACCTGAACTCTATTTTTACAATAAACAGTGTTTAGATCAAGTCCAAATTTGAAAAGTCTTCGTTAATACGTGTTTTAAATCATCAAATAAGCATCCTAGATCGAGCTTTTGATAGCAATGCTTTCAAGACCTATAAAACGAGTTTTACCTTGTATTAAACGATGCTTATATTATAACCTCGTTTTATTCTAAAAATATAACTATTTTCGATGTATGAAAAAAGAAATTATTGTTAAAGATAGTGCATTGATTAATGCAAGCTATAACCTTGATTTAGTCGAGCAAAGATTGATTCTTTTAGCTATTATTGAGACAAAAGAAAGTGGTAAAGAGATTAATACAAATGATCCTCTCGAAGGTAGCATTATATAGGTTTTAAAGAAGCTTAAATCCTTTCTTGGTCACAGTCTGACGAAGTTTCTCTCGTCCTCCCATGTACTTCATACTAGTCGCAGCAGAGTAAACAGCCTCTTGCCAAGTCTTAATTTTCATCCCTTGTTTTACTCGAAAATCGAACAGAGATTCTTCGTATTTTTCTAGGTAGCTAGTAAATTCATTTGATTGATAATAGTTATGATGTAAAACCATAGGCTGAGCTGGTCTAGGACGTATACTACTAAACCGTGATGGATCTGGATGCCCTACAGCCATACCAAATGTAATAAAGCTATACGATGGTAAATTTACTATCTTAGCAATTTCCTCTGCTGCATTTCTCATTACACCAAGAAAGACAACCCCTAGTCTCATTGATTCTGCTGCTAAAGAAGCATTTTGGGCAGCTAAGGATGTATCAATTGATGCCATTAAGAAAGAATCTAAATAGTCTAAAACAATTGGATCTCCTCCTTGCTCTTTTGTAATTTTTTCAGATCGGGATAAATCCGCAACCCAAAGTAATAAGACTGGAGCCTCTTCAATCCAAGGAATACGATCAGTCGGTACTGTTAAAGCTACAGTATTAGAAATCTTTTGCTTTAGCTCAGAGTCTGTAACAGCTACTAAACTCCATTGGTTGAGTGCTGATGAATTAGAGGCAGATTGTGCCGCAGCTATCATAGTTTCAAGAGCACCTTCTGGTAATGGTTTTGAAAGAAAAGTCCTGACTGACCGATGGCTGAGCATTGCTTCAACTTGGGGAGTCCAATGAATATTATTTGGCTTGGTCTGTGAACCATACCTCTGTTGTAGTAGGGCGATTTGATCATCATGAGAGGTCATAGTCATAAGGTCATAAAAATATAGATATACTCAAGATACCTGTATTATGTAGACAGATTAACCCCATAATTTTGTCAACTTTATCCATGTATATGTACAATAATATTAAACTTAACTCTACTCTTGTGGGGGATAAATGGATCAGTTAGTTGCTATAAAGGTATTTCTGAAGGTAATTGAAAGTCGTTCTTTCAGTAAAGCAGCAGCACAATTAAATATGCCGAGGTCTACAGCTAGTAAGGCTTTAATAGACTTAGAGGAATATTTAGGTACAAAGCTTATTCAGCGTACAACCCGTTCGGTTTCTGTAACTGTTGAAGGAGCTGAATACTATAGTCGAATAAGTCAACTGCTTATAGGGTTAGAAGAAGCTGATGAGGCACTAAGAGGTATGGGGACTATTGCCGATGGAAGAGTTAGAGTTGATATTCACTCATCTCTCGCAAATTTTGTTTTACTGCCCCTTTTAAAAGAATTTAGGCATAACTATCCTGAGATTCAATTGACTTTAGGGATAAGTGATCGCCCAGTAAACTTAATTGAAGATGGTGTCGATTGTGCAATACGTGCTGGTCAACTTGTTGACTCATCACTTATTGCTAGAACCATTTATCAAGATAGATTGGTTACTTGTGCAAGCCAAGATTACATTGAGAATTTTGGAATTCCTACATCATTAGAGGAATTAGAAAGAGATCATCAGATTGTCGGTTACGTTAGTGCAATCAATGGAGAGGTTCGCCCCTTACTTTTCAATTCACATGGTAGGGAAATTCGAATCTCGAGATTTAATATTTCCTCCAATGATAGTGCTAGTCATATTGGTTTGATTATGAATGGGCATGGCATAGGTCAAACTCATGCAGCAGTTGTAAGCGATTTATTTAACTCCGGTGAATTAGTTCCGCTACTTGAAAATGAAACTGATGGAATAGTTCCGATTTCTTTACTCTATCCACCAACAAAGCGTTTGAGTGCCCGTGTTCGTCTATTTGTAGATTGGATAGTTGAACGTCTTGCAAGCAATCGTAATTAATTAGATTTTTTTATTCTAAGCTTAAGATTTTCTAAAATTCACATAATACAGCTTATCCAAAATGCTAAAAGGGAGCAAATAGCTCCCTTTTCGTGTAACTTACGATCATGTAATATAGTTAGATATTTCTATTAGGTTCCTATCAAGATCTCGAATATATACCGACATGATATTTCCTCTAGCCCCAGTGCGTTGAATTGGTCCATTTTCAATATGGATATTTAGATCATTTAGCTGTTTAACAATTAAATCTAAAGAGGTTTCTGCTATAAAGCACAAATCAGCAGATCCTTTTGTTGGATGCTCAGCTTTAGGCTCAAATTCTTTTCCGGCTTGGTGCAGATTAATTTTTTGTTTACCAAACTTTAATGCCTTGCGATCACTCCCAAAAGAAACAATCTCGAAATTTAGAATTTGATTATAAAAATCACATGCCTTATTTATATCTTCAACGGTTAAAACTAAATGATCTAAATGTGAAATTTTCATGCTAGTACTCAAATTATGAAGAATATTATAAATTCACTTGTCCTCTAAACTTAAGGTATTTGAATAATTTATACTGTTGACCGTTCGTTAAAATGAACCTTTAGCCTTTTATTAAAATAATGGTAAGTTAAAGAATTTATGATTCTAAATGAATATGTAAAAAATAAAATTTCCCTTCATTTTCCCAAAAAAATTGATAATTTGGGCCTCCTTCATCAGGACTATTAGGGGCAATTTTAGAAAACCCTAAAATTTCATAACGATTGGTAGTATTTTCAAAGTTCAAAGCACATAAGTAATCTTTCAAAAATTGGGCACCTAAGCTCAATGGAGATTCGTTTAAAATAATATCTAATTGATTTATCAGATTATTAATTTGGATCATTAATTCTTGCATAGATATTTCTTTAAACTCTGTATTAACAATCCATTCTTTAAATGAATAGTCTCCCCTTGTTTCTTGATTAAGAATACATGCAAGTAACTCATTAATATTGTCTATATAATGAAATAGATCCAAGCAAAAAAATTGAATGTAGCTTGCTTGTTCAGTATGAATATACAAATGTAAAAGATCATCTCCATAGTAAATAGGATTTTTTAATTCTGTTATCTTACTTATTTGGAAATCTAATTTTTTCATATCGTAGATTCAATAATTTAGCTTATCTGAAATTGATAAGATTATAAAAGTGGAGTAATTCTCCTTTTTTTCTTTAATCACCAATTCGCTTTTTTGCTTCATTATAAACAATATTATCAGCTCGTTTTCCAACAGTAATAAGTAAGATAATAACCTGATCATCTCTAACTTGATAAACTAGTCTTACTCCAGCTTTTAATAATTTAATTTTATAACATCCAGCTAAGTCTCCTCTAAGTATATTCTTTGGAACATGAGGCTGCTGGATTATTTTAGAAAGTTTTTTCTTAAGCTGATCTCTTATAGCACTAGGAAGATTTTCCCATTCAGATGCAAAGTCCTTATGACGTAAAAGCTTATAAGTCATCTAAAGTAATTTCCTCAAACATTCCTTTAGGATCATTAATGCGTTTACGAACAATTGCTAATAACTCGGTATCTTCTTCTGAGAGCAAGGCTTTTTGTACAGGAATTTTGCCAGTTGTAGCTATATATTCTAAAACATTTGTAAAAAGCTCTGTAGGCGCAATTCCGTGTTCACGTAAGATAGAATAAGACTTCTCTTTAAGAGCTTCATTAACTCTAAAGTTGACTGTAGCCATTAATTTTCCTAATACAGACCTAAAGAAACTATTGTAATGCAAATTACATTACAAATCTAATTCCCTATAAAAAAATAGTAACCTTCCCGATACTTCCCGATATTTTTAAGTAAAAACTAAAAGAATAGCTAAAAATGCCTATTGGAGGCTCTAAAAGTATTATTAATGAGTGTCTACGAGTAAGGTAAAACCATCTGAATAACCGCTTTTAAGGCTTATAATACGATAAAGAGATCTGGTTCGAGCTAAATGGTGAAACCTAATTTTGACGATAGAGTGTGAAGCTGAACTACCCAATAGTCATGGAATATGTGCAGAATTTACTCAAAACTATAGGCAGAAAATGACAAATATGTATATAAAAAAGCCAACATATGTGTATGGTGGCTTTTTTTGTATTTTTGGCATTATGTAAAATATTTAAGGCACTGATTACAAATAACTTTATGGAATTTAGTTCTGGTATAATGCCTATTATGTTAAACGGGGAATCATATTTCGTTTAAATTTCAATTTCTCATAAGAGGTTTTATATTAAATTTCACCTTAATTAAATCCACCAAAAATTCCATACACCACTTTGTCTTCTGCAATTGCAATTTCAAATTCACTTTGAGTTAACATCTGTGACGAAAGATTTTTATATTGTTCTTTAATATGTATTTCCCAGTTTTCAATTGGCATTTCATAAATAGGAGATTCAATATCATCTAAATATATTCCGTCATCCCTTAGTTTATTTAAAATTTTCTTTCCCGCTTCTTGGTAGGAACTAGCATGGGTGTAACAGTTTACAAATGCTTTAGATATACTAGCAGGCATAACTGCATTGGTTAGTGCATGTACTTTACATAGAATTATAAAAACTTTCATTTTCAACGCCTTCATATATATTTTATTATGATAACAAACATTAATTTCAGATAACGGCCATTATATTAAATTAAGCTAATTTAGCAGAAATCCATTGGTGATTTGATTAGGATAAAACATCAAATATGAAAAGGATCTATTTAAAATTATTCGCAATGTTTCTGCCCTTACTAGTACAGGGATGTACAACTAATGATAGTAATAGTCCGTTAGTTCGATTTTGGAATGATGGATTTATAATGACTGAGAAAAAAGGAAGTGAACTTGCTGATTGTTCTATTCAAGCAAATAAAGTTCAAGCAGAAGAGAAACTAACAGAGGATGAAAGATATAAAATATATCTCAAATGTAGAAAAAATAAAGGTTATTAAATATGAAAAAGATCCATTTTAAATTATTTGTAATATTTCTGCCCTTACTAGTACAAGGATGTGCAACAAATGATAGTAATAGTCCATTAGTTCGATTTTGGAATGATGGATTTATAATAACTGAAAAGGAATCTGATGCAAATCAGAATTGTTCTTGGGAAGCTAACAAAGCTTACCCGTCCTCATCACCAAGTAAGGATGATTGGAATAGTATTTATAGTAGATGTGTGAATAATAAGGGGTATAAAAAGTAAATATAGCTCAAAAGCGGACATTTCTACTTTGGGCTTACACTGTAATTTCGCATAAGCACCATTATGTTAAATTAGGACGATTAAATATAATTTTTTACATTAATTGATTTTCTAGGAATCTTATGACTACGCTTAATATCGAAAATAAAGTAAATGCTCTTTTAACTGATGAGGCTCAAGAGTTATTGTGTTTCGCAACAATTAGTGAATCTAAGTCATGGCAAGATGTTCTCAATTTGTATTTAGAAATTAAAGCTAAAAATGCTCCTAAAAAAGTGCTAATGCTTTTAGAAGATATAGGACAGTGTGAATATACCTCTATGCATGCTTCTATGGGAGGTGAACTTTATTTTGATACATCGGAGCTTATTAAAGAGGGCGAAGATGAAGATATAAGCTATGACAACACTCTACCACTTCAAGTTAAATATCATATTGATCAATTATTAAAAAATAAGATGAGCATTCATAATCTACATGGAAAATTGAATTATAGTGACCAAGACCTATCTAATTTAGTAATAAAAATTAATGAGCAGCCTGAAAAAATTCTAGATGAAGTTATTCAAGTCAAATTAGTTAATTCTGAAAATGATCACCAAAAATTTGCAGCACAGCTCAATGGATATTTTAGTTGTCATTTATCTCCTTTTGAATCTTTCAGTTTAATTCAATATTTGGATAATAATTTTGATCTAGAATATATTGGATTAGGTGCAAGTTTATTATTTTTTATTAAGAAGCCAAGCTTTATCCCAGAAAAAATAGATTCTCTCTTCGAAGAATTAGATAAAATTTATTCTTATAATCAAGAGAATATTATTAGATTGAAACAACATTTATCAGATAATAATTATATGATCTTACCGTATGTTGATTATCTAGATACATTTGATTTAAATGATTTCGATAATGAATCTTAATTTCCCCTAAAATTAACATAATATTGATTATCTGAAGTAAAAAAGAACGAGAGCTAAGCTTTCGTTCTTTGAATAGGATTTGGATGAGAGTCCAGAATACAAATTAATGTTGCTGCCAGTCCTGTTTAATATTGTCGACCGCCCTGCTCCCAATTTTATAAGGTGCTAGGGCTAATATGTAGACATGTAGTAAACTCTTTTTTTCTCAGACTTGTTTTTCACGTACCTCTTTAATATTAGGTAATTCGAGCTCTGTAATTCGACTAGCTTTATTCCTTTACGTTTGATATAGCTAAATATGAAAGCAATTATTACAGTATATTTTAAATAAATCATGGATAGTGAGCACTCTAAATTTGTTACGAATCGTTTTGATTCGTAACAACATTTTCTCGATAGGATTATAGTCAGGACTGTATTTAGGAAGCCATACAATGTAATGTCCTGCACCATTAAGAAATTAAAAGTGTAGAACCAAGGTTTCATTTTAGCTTTGCTTATTGCTTATTCTAATTGAATCTTAGCTACACGCATTAAATATCTAAATACCAAATTGTTTCACCCCATGTATTGTTTTCTATTTCAGGCATAACATCACCTTTAGCAAAATAGCGTTTTTCTACTTGGTGGGGGCTATACCAATCCCCTGACTCAGGGCATCGATCTCCTGCATAACATTTCAAACGGTTACTTGTTTCTTCTTCGTTATCAGGATGATGAATAATTTCCCAATTTTCACCATCAAAACGTATTAACTCTTTATCTGCAACTACCCATAACACACCTTCTTTCGCTTCTATATAAGATGTACCTCGTATGTTTTTAACTTCGTTAACTTTACTATAGATGTTGTTCTCATAACGGAATAGTCCATCCTCAGAAGTAATATAAAGTACATCATTGTAGTAAGCTGCTTTATAAAATGGCGTACTAATGCCCATATCTTTTAAGTTTTTAAAACCTGATTGGACATTACCTTGGAGTAAAGTACCATATTCACCAGTAATAATTACATCAGTTTGATTTTCGCAAATACAAATATCATTTAACGTGGAAGGGGTTTTGGCATCAATCTCAACCCACTGCTCTCCATTAAAATAGGCGATAAAACCTCGATCGCCTTTACGACCACAAACATATAATTGGTCTTCTGCAAAACCAGCAAGACCATATAAAGATATTTCATAACCTGACCTTTTATTTAGATCAAAAAAATCTTCTCTTATAGTTTTCCGTGTATCTATAATTGGTTCTTCTAAATTAAAACTAATATTACCCCAACCTTCCGAAGTACGCTGATATACCTTTCCACCACTTCCACAAACATATATTCCAAAGTCTAAAACTTTTAGGCATGTGAATGAACCATAGATTAAATGATCTTCTTGATTTGGAATAACTTTACTATAATTTACATTTCCTGCTGTGTAGACTTCAATATCTCCTTCAGAGTTTAGAGTAATCAGTTGTCTAGGATCTTCATTAAAAGCTGTCGAAACTAATCCCCAACCATCTAAGTCATGATATGTCCACTTACTTTTACCACTTTCTTTGTGCTTATATACAAACATACGGGCATAATAATCCCAATGATCTAGCGCATCTAAAACAGAAGCTAAATAAAAATTATCTTTACTAATTGCCACACCTGTTGCATATGTAATTGTACTAATCATCTTAGAATCCTTCATAACTTTTTTCAGTTCGACTTCCAAACTGATCTACATTTAATTTTCTTGCATCGACACCTTTATTATCTACTCTCACCACAAAGTCTGGCCCCATGCCTTTGCTTTGATGATAGGTTCTTAACTGAGTAGCAAGGCTGACTGCATTACATTTTTTTAAGACCCATGCAACCGATTTTGCACAAGCAACTTCGACCTCAATTAGTGGTGCAGTACCTCTAGGTTTAAATAGTTCTTTTAACTCTCTCTCAAAACCATCATGTTTTTCGTGAATTTTTCCATGTTGATTTGTTTTCTTGGGTGTTGCACCCTCCATACAAACCACTAAGCCTTCTGCTTCAGTCAAACTTCCATCAATTTGACCACGTCCAGATCCTTTCCTTGTACCTAATCTAAAACAACGATCTGGAACGACATGGTGTCCGGTCTTCCCTTTAGGCTTACACGTATCAGGTTTGTATGGTCTTAATATACACGTATCGTCTTTAGAGTTTTCTTTGGTCTTATCTCTCTCAGGCTTTTCTTCTTTCTGTTGATGACGTGCCTGCGTTGGATGCGCACCTGCAGTATTGACTTCATAACGATTTGTTGGTGTATTCGACATGCCTTTTGGAGGAGGATGCCCCGCCATGGCAAGTCTAGGTTGAGGCAGAAGTTCAGTAACTCGAATACGAATATTTTCACACAATTGTTGAATATATTTTTCTATTGAACGACTCACTTGAGAAAGCGTGTTAATCAGTTGCGCTATTTTTTGTTTAAAAATCCCTGTTGCACGATGCACGTAATGGGTAAGTATTTCTGTTAGGCGCTCAATATTCGATTTTATACAGCGATATGCATCTTTCGCCACTTGTGCCCATGGTTGACTACGCAGCCATCTTTCAGGAGATCGTCCCCAAGGACATGCCCCACCCACTTTATAGGCTACTGTTTCGAGGGATTCCATGGTTTTCATCGAGGAAAGCTTTGTGGTTGCTTTTGCCTGTATCGATTTAACCGTAGTTTTTAAAATAGAACCCAATTCAGGGATTAAACCAATCGCTGTCAGCGATAATGCCATGTAGTTTTCGGGAGTTTGGGCTTTTTCATCGGACAGTGTGATGAGATTAGAAATCAGATCCCGAATATCACACACTTGGTCAACCACTGGTATAAGGCTAATTACACCTCCCACCAGAATCTGTGACAATGTAGGGTTTTTATTAAAATCGCCTTGTAATACGCCATAAATCCAACTGGAATTTTCCTGAATAGAAACAACCATATTGTGTTGATTAATGGTTTGATTATATTCACTTTGGCTATAGTCAATTCATAAAATCTTCAGTTTTGCATACAATTATCATTAAACTATCATTTAAAAGAAAAAGATTGCAAAATCTTAGTTTTATTATTTAACTTAATTTTTGAGGTCTAATTGATACTGATGTGGTATTTGCCAAAGACCAGAACGTTAGAGTTCTGTCGAATTAAGGAAACTTTGGTAGACTTATATGATTTGCAATCATTCAATGAATATTACTTCCTAAACATTTAAATGTCTTCATTATTCATTAAACGTGATTACACAATACTTACGTTGTTATCTGAGCCAAGTATTAGGCTTAGACATTGTGAGGAAATAGTAAAAGACTATGGAATCTTTACTAACAGCTAAGAGCAATACCCATAGAGTCTTGAGCATGTTTCATTAAGCTATATACGCAATTGGTCAGAGTTCATCAAATTATGCTGAATGAGGTTATCTTAATAAAAATACTGATCCTATGATCAACCTTATCAAAATACGGGAGAATAAATACTTAAACAATCTGGTAAAACAAGACTATCAATTTATTAAATGATGGATTTCACCTATCTTCAACTTTAAATCATTTCAGTGACCAAAATTATTTTATCTATAATTAAATCGATGCGCATGTTGTAAAAAGTAAATCTCAATACGCCAAAAGATAAAATGAAATTTAAAAGACTATTTCATCTTTTGGTAATGTAAGATACCAAAATAGTTGAATGTTACATTTATTTATTAATGAAACAAAACTTTATAAAACGCTTTAAAATTATTAAAGTGTAAAGTGTTATAGCCTAAGGATACTATAATAATTTAGTACAAGATCAAGTTGGTAGATATGAGGCTATAAGTTACTTTAATTATTTGAAGTATTTTAAATAAATGAATTTAAATATAAAAATAAATCATTAATTATACACAATAAATCAGTAATATTATTTACCAAAAATAGGAACGTTAGTTAGGTGTAACCCAATGAAAGGGGCTCAGTTTCTATTATCTTTTTAATCTTATTGCTTAATCAGAATTTAAATTAATAAATTAATTTTATCTTTTTTTATTTTTTCATATAAAAAATTCATGTGAAATTTATTGTAAATTAATATGATGATTTCTTTATATTTTTTAAATAAAAGCTTATTCATATTTTGAAAATAGATTTTTTAAGACTTTATTAAGATTTTATATTCAAATACACTCCGCGCACATAATGTTAACAAAAAAACTATTTTATGGATAAAATGTGTATTAGTAAGAGAGGTATGCTAACTGGTTATCTTTTCTTATTTGGAATGTACTTTGAGGCTCATGCAGCTTTTTCACCTACAGATCCGTACATACAACAACAACAAAGAAATGAACAAATCGATCAGCAAATGCAAACCAACCCTCGGGTCAGTTTGAAGCCAGAACAAGAACGTGCATTGGGTGAAGTCCAACTTTCTAAATTACAATCTCATAGCGAAGAAGTCTGTTTTCCAGTTCATCATTTCACCTTAGAAGGTGAGCAGGCACGAGAATTCACCTTTGCTGTTGTCCCATTTACACATGGAAAAAATAATATTATTGGTCGTTGTTTGGGAGCAGAGGGTCTGAACCAATTGGTTGAGCTCATTCAAAATAAAATTATTGAAAAAGGGTATATCACAACACGCGTTTTTACTTCCACAACAAAATATATCTTCAGGCACTGTTCGTTTTACAGTGATTGCAGGTCGTGTCAATCAAATTCACTTTGCTTCAAATACCTCTAGACGTGCACATAAGGTAAATGCTTTACCTGTTCGTCAAGGTGATATCTTAAATATTCGTGATATTGAGCAAGGATTAGAGAACTTCAAACGTATACCAACGGTAGATGCTAATTTCAAGATTAAGCCTGCTGAGACAGGGCAACCTGGTTATAGTGATTTGGATCTGACATGGACACAAACTCGACCTTATCGAATTAATTTAAGCCTAGATGATTCGGGTTCTAAAACGACAGGTAAATATCAGGGAACTGCAACGCTTTCACTCGATCATCTCTTGACGTTAAATGATCTTTTTTATACAAGCTACACACATGATGTATTTCAATATGAAGAGAATAAAGGTAGTTCAAGTCTTTATTTGAATTACAGTATTCCGTGGAATTACTTCTTATTTTCTGCAAATTATAGTGATTCTAAATATAGTCAAAATGTTTTGGGTAAAAACGATAACTATCAATATAGTGGCACAAGTAAGCAACTAAATTTTGACATCACACGTCTGATTTACAGAGATGCATCTCGCAAAGTGTCTTTGGGTGCAGGGGGATGGTTTAGACAATCAAACAACTTTATCAATGATGTTGAAATTCTCTCTCAGTATCGTCGTACAGGTGGATGGCAAATTCATGCTGATTACACGGAGTACTTTAAAAAAGCGACCCTCAATGCACGTCTTTCTTATAAACGAGGAACAGGTGCTTTTGGAGCAATTTTGGCTTCGGAAGAAAAGTTTAATGAGGCTTTTACCCGTGTTGGGATTTGGCAAATTAACTCAACATTACAAGTCCCCTTTAAGGTTTCATCTATGCCATTTTTCTACACGATGGATTGGCGTATGCAGTACAGCGATAAAATCTTAACACCTCAGGATCGATTTTCGATAGGCAATCGTTATACCGTTCGTGGCTTTAGCGGTGAAGAAACGCTTGCAGGAACGAATGGATTGACGATTCGTAATGAGTTCGCCACTCCAGTTCTTCATTCATCTCACTTAATTTATTGGGCTTTGGACTATGGTCAAGTGGGTGGAAAAAACTTTGACTATCTTGAAAATAGACCCTCTTATCAAACAAAAAATAATCATTTAGTTGGTACAGCCATTGGTTTGAAAGGCCAATTTGAGAAGCTGAATATCAATTATGATTTTTTTGTATCTACACCGCTACAACAACCCCGCACCATGAAGCCCGACCATCTTGTCACAGGCTTTAACTTGAATTGGAATTTCTAATTTTTTTAATTTTTTAGGTTAGTCAGATGAATAAGAATTGCTATCGCGTTATTTTTAGCCAAGCTTTAGGTGTATTTGTTGCAGTTGCAGAATATGTAAAAAGTAAAAAAAAGCAGGTTGGCCAATCTAGATATAGTGGTACCAATACCCCTACATCACCATCTTTACAGATGATGACCTATAAAAAACTAAAACCCGTCAGCTTCTCTGTATGTGTTGGATTGGGTGCAATGACGATGCTTTGTTCAACATCGATTTGGGCCGAGAGTCAAATTATTGCAGATCGAGCTGCACCTACACATCAACAGCCGACAATATTAGAAACAGCCAATCACATTACGCAAGTGAACATTCAAGCACCAAGTGAACGAGGCGTATCAAGAAATACCTATTCACAGTTTGATGTTGGTCAAGAAGGTGCCATTTTAAATAACTCAAGAACCAGTGCAAAAACCAATTTGGCTGGATGGGTTCAAGGTAACCCTTGGCTTGGGCAAGGCGAAGCAAAAGTTATTTTAAATGAGGTCAATAGCAGTAATCCAAGTTATTTACGTGGCTTTGTTGAGGTTGCAGGAAAGTCTGCACAAGTGATTATTGCCAATCCAACTGGTCTGGTTTGTGATGGCTGTGGTGTCATTAATGCAGATCGATTTACTTTAACAACAGGTGAAAGTAAATTTGATTCACAGGGTTACCTTGAATCGTTTTTAGTAAGAAAAGGAACAGTCACTATCGGAGACAAAGGTTTAAATGCAAGTTTAACCCCATATACCGATATTTATGCGCGTGCCTTAAAGTTAAGTGGTGAGCTTGCTGCTCAGCATATAACAGTTGTGACAGGTGACAACCAGATAAAATCTCAAGCAGTAGATGATAAAGACGTTATTTCAAATACTGCTGGACGTGATCAATCTGAGGCAAAACCTGAGTTTGCGGTTGATGTTGCAAACTTAGGAGGGATGTATGCTAAAAAGATCCAGCTGATTGCGACTGAAGCAGGTGTAGGTGTTCGTAATGCTGGGGCATTAACTACTCAAACTGGATCACTTAAACTAAATGTGCATGGTGATTTGATCAATACAGTTGATGGCAATATTGTGTCTCATCAGGGTGAATTAACTGTTCAGACAGATAAGTTAACAAACCAACATCGTATTCAAAGCCAACAAGATAAACTTTCGATTGAAAGTAATACCATTGAAAATCAAGGCACGATCGATACCAATGATGAGCTTATTATTCATAATCAGCATGATATATTGAATCGTGGTTCATTGATGGGTCAACAACTGAATATTCATTCAGATCAACTCACAAATACAGGGAATATTACTCAAACAGGTCAACAAGATCTGAAAGTGACAACAGAAAAATTATCGAATGAATTAGGTAAAATTGGACTAGTCGACAATACTACAAATACTACAAATACTACAAATACTACAAATACTACAAATACTACAAATACTACAAATACTGCAAATACTGCAAATACTGCAAATACTGCAAATACTGCAAATACTGCAAATACTGCAAATACTGCAAATACTGCAAATCCAGCAAATCCAAAAGTTTATACTGAGGCAGGACAACTAGCGATCAATGCTGAACTCATCAATAAAGGGCAGATTTCTAATAATGGAAGTCTTCAGCTGTCTTTAAAGGATTTAGTAACCAATAAGGATGGGCAAATTGCAGTTGAACGATTGAGTAGTCAAGGGAATGTAAACAATAACCAAGGACAGCTCAGTTCAACTGATCTGAAAATGACGGGGCAGCATTTAAGTAATCAGCAAGGACGTATTTTTAGTAAAAATATTTCAATAAATCATCAATCTATCGATAATGATCAAGGGGTAGTGTTTGCAAATAATACCGCAAATATTGATGTTTCTGAAGAAATAAAAAATAATCAAGGGAAGATTGTTGCCAATGATGATGTTCAGTTAAGTTCACAATCTCTTTCCAATAATCAAGGTGTGATTTCATCTCAGAAAAAAGATGTTTATTTAGATGTTAATGACAAAATTGATAACACACTTGGACAAATAACTGCTCAACAAAATCTTCACATTGAATCTAATGAGCTAAATAATCAATTTGGACAAATTGGTTCGAACCACACTGCTTATATTTATGGTCATCAGATTTCCAATGATCAGGGATTGATTCAAAGCCAGGCCTTGTTGTTAGAAGGTAATGATCTATTCAATAGTGGTCAACTTCATGCTCAGAAGAATCTAACCATTGCAGTTAATCAAATTCTCAATAATGGTATTTTAAGTTCGAACACAGATCTTAATGTCTTAGGAAATGTATTTGTACAAGCGAATTCAGGGATTTCTGTTGCTGGCTTAAATAATGGATTGAATGAAGGTAATTTAAAGATTACCAATAATGCTGTATTTGCAAAAGGTACATTACAAGCAATAAAGGATATTCATATAGATGGTCAGACCACACTTCATCTAGATCAAAGTCGTGTCAGTGCACAAGCCATTGACCTTAGCTCGGTAGAGGGAGATGTATCAACTGCCAATGCCCAAGTCCAAGCCAAAGATCAACTGAAATTAAGTGCAGGCCAGACATTAAATAACCAACAAGGGATGATCAATGCAGGGACAACAGTTGATCTACAGAGCAAGCATTTAGACAATAGCCAACAGGGTCAGATTCAAAGTCAGGGCAATGTAACGATTGTTAGTGATGCGCTCAAGAACAGTACGGGTCGTATTTTGGCCAATAAACAAGTGCAATTGACCGGTCAAACGATCGATAACCAATCTGGGCAGATTGCCAGTATTGCAGGTGATGTGCATGTATGGGGCGGTGACCTTGACAATCAAACAGGCTTAATTCAAGGCAACACGTTAGACATCAAAGGTGACCACCTTAACAATCGTTCAGGGTCATTAATTTCAAATCAATCCATGACACTTGAACAACAAGGTCGTTTGGACAACCATGCAGGGGTATTACAATCTGGTCAGCGCTTAGATCTATCTGCCCAAGGGATTGACAACAGCCAAGGGCTTATTCAAGCAGGAACGCATCTGCATATTGATGCAAAAGATGATGTGATAGACAACCAAGATACCCAAGACCAAGGGGGGATCTTAAGTGGTGGTGACTTACAAATTGAGCATGCAGGTCAGATCAACAACCAATCAGGTCGTTTGGTGGGTCAAAATACGGCACGTATTGACGCAGCTCAATTGGACAACCAACAAGGACAGATTGGATCAAAAGAACTGCATCTCAACGTCAATACCCTCAATAACAGTGGTTTGATACAAGGTCAAACCCAGTTAGAGGTGAAAGGGCTTACGCTGAATAACCAAGGTCAATTGACGGGCAATCAGATTGATCTTGGCGTAACAAACTTAAACAACCAATCGACTGGACAAATCCTTGCAGGTGAGCGCCTACAGGCTTCGGGTACACAGTTAAATAACCAAGGTCAGCTTCAAGGTCAACAGATTGACTTAGCTCAACAACAACTCAATAACCAAGGTCAGATATTTGCGCACAAGCAACTGAACCTCACGAATAAAAACGTCCACAACGATGGGGTGCTTGCTGCAGGTGAGCAACTGACGTGGGTCGGTTCACAACTGGTCCAAAGCGGCACAGGTAGCTTATGGTCTGGCTTGGATCAAGCGGGTAAGCTCAGTCAAGCGGGTCAATTGAAATTAAATGCTTCAGAGCACATTGAACTGCAGGGTCAAGCAATTGCAGGTGGACAACTCCAAGCAGTAGCCCAACAGTTATTTAACTTAGATCAAAGTCGTATCAGTGCACAAGCCATTGACCTTAGCTCGGTAGAGGGAGATGTATCAACTGCCAATGCCCAAGTCCAAGCCAAAGATCAACTGAAATTAAGTGCAGGCCAGACATTAAATAACCAACAAGGGATGATCAATGCAGGGACAACAGTTGATCTACAGAGCAAGCATTTAGACAATAGCCAACAGGGTCAGATTCAAAGTCAGGGCAATGTAACGATTGTTAGTGATGCGCTCAAGAACAGTACGGGTCGTATTTTGGCCAATAAACAAGTGCAATTGACCGGTCAAACGATCGATAACCAATCTGGGCAGATTGCCAGTATTGCAGGTGATGTGCATGTATGGGGCGGTGACCTTGACAATCAAACAGGCTTAATTCAAGGCAACACGTTAGATATCAAAGGTGACTACCTTAACAATCGTTCAGGGTCATTAATTTCAAATCAATCCATGACGCTTGAACAACAAGGTCGTTTGGACAACCATGCAGGGGTATTACAATCTGGCCAGCGCTTAGATCTATCTGCCCAAGGGATTGACAACAGCCAAGGGCTTATTCAAGCAGGAACGCATCTGCATATTGATGCAAAAGATGATGTGATAGACAACCAAGATACCCAAGACCAAGGGGGGATCTTAAGTGGTGGTGACTTACAAATTGAGCATGCAGGTCAGATCAACAACCAATCAGGTCGTTTGGTGGGTCAAAATACGGCACGTATTGACGCAGCTCAATTGGACAACCAACAAGGACAGATTGGATCAAAAGAACTGCATCTCAACGTCAATACCCTCAATAACAGTGGTTTGATACAAGGTCAAACCCAGTTAGAGGTGAAAGGGCTTACGCTGAATAACCAAGGTCAATTGACGGGCAATCAGATTGAACTTGGCGTAACAAACTTAAACAACCAATCGACTGGACAAATCCTTGCAGGTGAGCGCCTACAGGCTTCGGGTACACAGTTAAATAACCAAGGTCAGCTTCAAGGTCAACAGATTGACTTAGCTCAACAACAACTCAATAACCAAGGTCAGATATTTGCGCACAAGCAACTGAACCTCACGAATAAAAACGTCCACAACGATGGGGTGCTTGCTGCAGGTGAGCAACTGACGTGGGTCGGTTCACAACTGGTCCAAAGCGGCACAGGTAGCTTATGGTCTGGCTTGGATCAAGCGGGTAAGCTCAGTCAAGCGGGTCAATTGAAATTAAATGCTTCAGAGCACATTGAACTGCAGGGTCAAGTAATTGCAGGTGGACAACTCCAAGCAGTAGCCCAACAGTTATTTAACTTAGATCAAAGTCGTATCAGTGCACAAGCCATTGACCTTAGCTCGGTAGAGGGAGATGTATCAACTGCCAATGCCCAAGTCCAAGCCAAAGATCAACTGAAATTAAGTGCAGGCCAGACATTAAATAACCAACAAGGGATGATCAATGCAGGGACAACAGTTGATCTACAGAGCAAGCATTTAGACAATAGCCAACAGGGTCAGATTCAAAGTCAGGGCAATGTAACGATTGTTAGTGATGCGCTCAAGAACAGTACGGGTCGTATTTTGGCCAATAAACAAGTGCAATTGACCGGTCAAACGATCGATAACCAATCTGGGCAGATTGCCAGTATTGCAGGTGATGTGCATGTATGGGGCGGTGACCTTGACAATCAAACAGGCTTAATTCAAGGCAACACGTTAGATATCAAAGGTGACTACCTTAACAATCGTTCAGGGTCATTAATTTCAAATCAATCCATGACGCTTGAACAACAAGGTCGTTTGGACAACCATGCAGGGGTATTACAATCTGGTCAGCGCTTAGATCTATCTGCCCAAGGGATTGACAACAGCCAAGGGCTTATTCAAGCAG
Organism: Acinetobacter sp. ESL0695; assembly: GCF_029392135.1. Lineage (NCBI taxonomy): Bacteria > Pseudomonadati > Pseudomonadota > Gammaproteobacteria > Moraxellales > Moraxellaceae > Acinetobacter > Acinetobacter sp. ESL0695. The sequence continues at coordinate 58,065 of NZ_CP113935.1, forward strand.
GAACGCATCTGCATATTGATGCAAAAGATGATGTGATAGACAACCAAGATACCCAAGACCAAGGGGGGATCTTAAGTGGTGGTGACTTACAAATTGAGCATGCAGGTCAGATCAACAACCAATCAGGTCGTTTGGTGGGTCAAAATACGGCACGTATTGACGCAGCTCAATTGGACAACCAACAAGGACAGATTGGATCAAAAGAACTGCATCTCAACGTCAATACCCTCAATAACAGTGGTTTGATACAAGGTCAAACCCAGTTAGAGGTGAAAGGGCTTACGCTGAATAACCAAGGTCAATTGACGGGCAATCAGATTGATCTTGGCGTAACAAACTTAAACAACCAATCGACTGGACAAATCCTTGCAGGTGAGCGCCTACAGGCTTCGGGTACACAGTTAAATAACCAAGGTCAGCTTCAAGGTCAACAGATTGACTTAGCTCAACAACAACTCAATAACCAAGGTCAGATATTTGCGCACAAGCAACTGAACCTCACGAATAAAAACGTCCACAACGATGGGGTGCTTGCTGCAGGTGAGCAACTGACGTGGGTCGGTTCACAACTGGTCCAAAGCGGCACAGGTAGCTTATGGTCTGGCTTGGATCAAGCGGGTAAGCTCAGTCAAGCGGGTCAATTGAAATTAAATGCTTCAGAGCACATTGAACTGCAGGGTCAAGTAATTGCAGGTGGACAACTCCAAGCAGTAGCCCAACAATTATTGAACTTAGATCAAAGTCGTATCAGTGCACAAGCCATTGACCTTAGCTCGGTGGAGGGAGATGTATCAACTGCCAATGCCCAAGTCCAAGCCAAAGATCAACTGAAATTAAGTGCAGGCCAGATATTAAATAACCAACAGGGACAACTCCAAGCCAATCAAGTTGAGTTAACAGGACAAACCCTGAATAACCAACAGGGTCAAATTGTTCAGTTGGGTCAAGCTGGACAAAACATTCATCTTGCCAAGATTAACAACGCCCAAGGCCAGATTAAGACCAATGCAGGTGATTTAGATATCGTCAGCCAATCGCTAGATAACCAATCTGGACTCATACTCCATACGGGTTCAGGGACGTTGGGAATAACAAGCGAAGCGATTGATGGTGGACAAGGTGAGATCCAAAGCCAAGGTCAGCTTCAACTTCAAGGTAGCCATATTGATCTAAACCATGCAAAAACCAAGCTGCAGGGATTGAGATCAAAGCAGATCAGCTCGATCATCATTCAGCTCAGATGTTACAAACAGATCAACAGCGTCAGTTAAACATGACTGTGCAACAAGACCTAAACAACCAATCGGGTCAGATTGCAGGACTGGGTGATGTTCGCATTCACAGCACACAGCTTGCAAACCAACAAGGGGCACTACAAAGTGCCCAGCAGGTCATGGTAGAGAGCACTGATCTGAATAACCAACAAGGGATGATCAATGCAGGAACAACTGTTGATCTACAGAGCAAGCATTTAGACAATAGCCAACAGGGTCAAATTCAAAGTCAGGGCAATGTAATGTAACGATTGTCAGTGATGCACTTAAGAACAGTACGGGTCGTATTTTGGCCAATAAACAAGTGCAATTGACCGGTCAAACGATCGATAACCAATCTGGGCAGATTGCCAGTATTGCAGGTGATGTGCATGTATGGGGCGGTGACCTTGACAATCAAACAGGCTTAATTCAAGGCAACACGTTAGACATCAAAGGTGACCACCTTAACAATCGTTCAGGGTCATTAATTTCAAATCAATCCATGACGCTTGAACAACAAGGTCGTTTGGACAACCATGCAGGGGTATTACAATCTGGTCAGCGCTTAGATCTATCTGCCCAAGGGATTGACAACAGCCAAGGGCTTATTCAAGCAGGAACGCATCTGCATATTGATGCAAAAGATGATGTGATAGACAACCAAGATACCCAAGACCAAGGGGGGATCTTAAGTGGTGGTGACTTACAAATTGAGCATGCAGGTCAGATCAACAACCAATCAGGTCGTTTGGTGGGTCAAAATACGGCACGTATTGACGCAGCTCAATTGGACAACCAACAAGGACAGATTGGATCAAAAGAACTGCATCTCAACGTCAATACCCTCAATAACAGTGGTTTGATACAAGGTCAAACCCAGTTAGAGGTGAAAGGGCTTACGCTGAATAACCAAGGTCAATTGACGGGCAATCAGATTGATCTTGGCGTAACAAACTTAAACAACCAATCGACTGGACAAATCCTTGCAGGTGAGCGCCTACAGGCTTCGGGTACACAGTTAAATAACCAAGGTCAGCTTCAAGGTCAACAGATTGACTTAGCTCAACAACAACTCAATAACCAAGGTCAGATATTTGCACACAAGCAACTGAATCTCACGAATAAAAACGTCCACAACGATGGGGTGCTTGCTGCAGGTGAGCAACTGACGTGGGTCGGTTCACAACTGGTCCAAAGCGGCACAGGTAGCTTATGGTCTGGCTTGGATCAAGCGGGTAAGCTCAGTCAAGCGGGTCAATTGAAATTAAATGCTTCAGAGCACATTGAACTGCAGGGTCAAGCAATTGCAGGTGGACAACTCCAAGCAGTAGCCCAACAGTTATTTAACTTAGATCAAAGTCGTATCAGTGCACAAGCCATTGACCTTAGCTCGGTAGAGGGAGATGTATCAACTGCCAATGCCCAAGTCCAAGCCAAAGATCAACTGAAATTAAGTGCAGGCCAGACATTAAATAACCAACAAGGGATGATCAATGCAGGGACAACAGTTGATCTACAGAGCAAGCATTTAGACAATAGCCAACAGGGTCAGATTCAAAGTCAGGGCAATGTAACGATTGTTAGTGATGCGCTCAAGAACAGTACGGGTCGTATTTTGGCCAATAAACAAGTGCAATTGACCGGTCAAACGATCGATAACCAATCTGGGCAGATTGCCAGTATTGCAGGTGATGTGCATGTATGGGGCGGTGACCTTGACAATCAAACAGGCTTAATTCAAGGCAACACGTTAGATATCAAAGGTGACTACCTTAACAATCGTTCAGGGTCATTAATTTCAAATCAATCCATGACGCTTGAACAACAAGGTCGTTTGGACAACCATGCAGGGGTATTACAATCTGGTCAGCGCTTAGATCTATCTGCCCAAGGGATTGACAACAGCCAAGGGCTTATTCAAGCAGGAACGCATCTGCATATTGATGCAAAAGATGATGTGATAGACAACCAAGATACCCAAGACCAAGGGGGGATCTTAAGTGGTGGTGACTTACAAATTGAGCATGCAGGTCAGATCAACAACCAATCAGGTCGTTTGGTGGGTCAAAATACGGCACGTATTGACGCAGCTCAATTGGACAACCAACAAGGACAGATTGGATCAAAAGAACTGCATCTCAACGTCAATACCCTCAATAACAGTGGTTTGATACAAGGTCAAACCCAGTTAGAGGTGAAAGGGCTTACGCTGAATAACCAAGGTCAATTGACGGGCAATCAGATTGATCTTGGCGTAACAAACTTAAACAACCAATCGACTGGACAAATCCTTGCAGGTGAGCGCCTACAGGCTTCGGGTACACAGTTAAATAACCAAGGTCAGCTTCAAGGTCAACAGATTGACTTAGCTCAACAACAACTCAATAACCAAGGTCAGATATTTGCGCACAAGCAACTGAACCTCACGAATAAAAACGTCCACAACGATGGGGTGCTTGCTGCAGGTGAGCAACTGACGTGGGTCGGTTCACAACTGGTCCAAAGCGGCACAGGTAGCTTATGGTCTGGCTTGGATCAAGCGGGTAAGCTCAGTCAAGCGGGTCAATTGAAATTAAATGCTTCAGAGCACATTGAACTGCAGGGTCAAGTAATTGCAGGTGGACAACTCCAAGCAGTAGCCCAACAATTATTGAACTTAGATCAAAGTCGTATCAGTGCACAAGCCATTGACCTTAGCTCGGTGGAGGGAGATGTATCAACTGCCAATGCCCAAGTCCAAGCCAAAGATCAACTGAAATTAAGTGCAGGCCAGATATTAAATAACCAACAGGGACAACTCCAAGCCAATCAAGTTGAGTTAACAGGACAAACCCTGAATAACCAACAGGGTCAAATTGTTCAGTTGGGTCAAGCTGGACAAAACATTCATCTTGCCAAGATTAACAACGCCCAAGGCCAGATTAAGACCAATGCAGGTGATTTAGATATCGTCAGCCAATCGCTAGATAACCAATCTGGACTCATACTCCATACGGGTTCAGGGACGTTGGGAATAACAAGCGAAGCGATTGATGGTGGACAAGGTGAGATCCAAAGCCAAGGTCAGCTTCAACTTCAAGGTAGCCATATTGATCTAAACCATGCAAAAACCCAAGCTGCAGGGATTGAGATCAAAGCAGATCAGCTCGATCATCATTCAGCTCAGATGTTACAAACAGATCAACAGCGTCAGTTAAACATGACTGTGCAACAAGACCTAAACAACCAATCGGGTCAGATTGCAGGACTGGGTGATGTTCGCATTCACAGCACACAGCTTGCAAACCAACAAGGGGCACTACAAAGTGCCCAGCAGGTCATGGTAGAGAGCACTGATCTGAATAACCAACAAGGGATGATCAATGCAGGAACAACTGTTGATCTACAGAGCAAGCATTTAGACAATAGCCAACAGGGTCAAATTCAAAGTCAGGGCAATGTAACGATTGTCAGTGATGCACTTAAGAACAGTACGGGTCGTATTTTGGCCAATAAACAAGTGCAATTGACCGGTCAAACGATCGATAACCAATCTGGGCAGATTGCCAGTATTGCAGGTGATGTGCATGTATGGGGCGGTGACCTTGACAATCAAACAGGCTTAATTCAAGGCAACACGTTAGACATCAAAGGTGACCACCTTAACAATCGTTCAGGGTCATTAATTTCAAATCAATCCATGACGCTTGAACAACAAGGTCGTTTGGACAACCATGCAGGGGTATTACAATCTGGTCAGCGCTTAGATCTATCTGCCCAAGGGATTGACAACAGCCAAGGGCTTATTCAAGCAGGAACGCATCTGCATATTGATGCAAAAGATGATGTGATAGACAACCAAGATACCCAAGACCAAGGGGGGATCTTAAGTGGTGGTGACTTACAAATTGAGCATGCAGGTCAGATCAACAACCAATCAGGTCGTTTGGTGGGTCAAAATACGGCACGTATTGACGCAGCTCAATTGGACAACCAACAAGGACAGATTGGATCAAAAGAACTGCATCTCAACGTCAATACCCTCAATAACAGTGGTTTGATACAAGGTCAAACCCAGTTAGAGGTGAAAGGGCTTACGCTGAATAACCAAGGTCAATTGACGGGCAATCAGATTGATCTTGGCGTAACAAACTTAAACAACCAATCGACTGGACAAATCCTTGCAGGTGAGCGCCTAGATATTTCATCATATGGTTTAACCAATAATGGTGGGTTAATACAATCTGCACATCAATTAAATATTGATGCCCAAGGCCAAGACTTAATTAATCAAGGTTCAAGTGAATTAAACCATGGTATTTTGAGTAATGGTGATATGGTGCTGAACCATGTTAAACAATTGGTGAATACATCGGGTTATATTGGTTCAGGTACAAATATTACAGTTCAGGCTTCTAAGTTAGACAATACGAAGGGAACGTTACTCTCGGCTCAAGGACTCAACATTAACCTTGAGAATGATTTAGTCAATACAGATGGATTTATTTCTGGACAGAAAGAAACAACGGTAGTAGCAAATCATATTGATAACAGTAGTTCATCTACAAATGCTTCACATGGTCAAATTACATCGCAAGGTGATATTCATTTAACTGCACAGCAGATCAATAATCGTGGAAATTTAAAAGGAATTGTTGGTCAAAATATTCAAATGACTGCCAAAGAAATTTTAAATACTGATGGTAGTGCGGTTGCTGTTGCTAATACGACTTTAGATGTTGCTGAAACATTAGATAACTCAGGAGGCGTATTTGCTTCAGGGCAAGATTTTAATCTAAAAGCGCCAAGTCTTGTATTTACAAATACAGGAAAAATACTTGCTGGTCAGAAAATTAACTTAGATTTAAAAGGTTTAACCACTTCAGGTGAGTTTAAAACCAATGGTGATATGAATGTTCATGTAACAGATAGTTATGAACATACAGCAAATGATCATTTCCTTGCAGACGGTGCATTATCTATTCGAAGTGATCAAAATATTCGTAACTTGGCTAAGTTAACTGCGGGACAAAAAGTTAATTTAAATGCAAAGCAAATTGTAAATGAAACGGATGCGACAATTAGTGCAAAAGAAACCAACATACAAGCACAAGAGCAAATTGATAATTATGGCTTGATTAATGGTGGAGAAACCTATCTTCAGTCTCGTACGATTAACAATAATGGCGCAAGAATTTATGGTGACCATATTGCTGTCGATGCAGTGACACTAAATAATACGAATACATCGCAACAAGGTGGAGTTATTGCTTCAAGAGGTAATCTCGACTTAGGAGTTCAATATTTAAATAACTTTGCCCAACAAGGCAGTATTCATGAAAAAGCAGCAGACAATGCATGGATTTTTAGCCAAGGTCATTTATCTGTTGGCGGATCACTCAATGAGGCACACATAGCGATTGGTCAAGGTAAGAGAATTTACAATGGCAGTGCCCGTATCGAATCTATGGGCAATATGGCTTTAGCTGCAGACACCATTGAGAATAAGAATCTTAATCTTGTGATTCAATCGGAAGAAGTCGAACGTAAGCATATAACAGAATATGAAAAAGACGGTAAAAAGTGGGATTCTAGTGTTGTTCAGCTTAGAAATATTGGTAGAGCACCAAATGGTGAGTTGTGGGTGTTAAAACCTGAAGCTGAAAGACAACCAAGATGGGAAACGCAACCAGTTTATGAGAGAAAAGGACGTAGGAGAGTACAAACAGGTACCAAACAAGTATTGGTTACGCCTGATCAATATACAAAAATTACCGAAGACTATGGGATTTACAATTATGATCGAATTGTAGAAAAAGAGGTTGTTAAGACAAGTAGTCCTGCCCAAATTATTGCTGGTGGAAATTTAGATATTCATTCTAATGAGTTCAATAACTTAAACAGTGAAGTGATTGTGGGAGGTACGTTATCGATTGATAGTAAAGTTACCAATAATCAAACCACTGATTTAAGAAACATTACAAGAGTGTCGAATGGTAATTATGAATATCATACAGTTGAATTTAAGAGACAAGGATTAAAACAGCATAAGAGAGATGTTTATCATGGAAAATCTGCGTATACCCCAGCAGATGAAATAACAAGCCAAAATATTACCTTTGGAAAAATTATTCAGAATGCAGAAATTTCTTCGGATAAACCGACAACCAGTGCTGTGAGTCACTCAGATCCGAATAATGTGATTGAAACAACAGGTACAGACAAAGAAAATCAAAAAACTTTACAACAAGACAATTCATCCTCTGTTTCAACAGATTTGAAGCGTTCTAATACAACTCAAATAACACAGTCACCCTTGTCTCATGATCAGGCGAATAAAATTACTAATATTGATGAGAGTAAACAAACTCTCAAAGAAAGCAATATTACAACTATTCAAGGAAATTCAGTTGATACGACAACGAAAAATACGAATACAACATTGTTGTCAGTGGATCAATTATCGACATCTGAGTTGACAAATCAAAGTGTAAATACTCAAAAGGACATCAATACAGAGGCACACTTAAAACACGAGTCGAATGATAATACGACTAATCTTTCTATTACTGATCTTCAAACTACGTCTACTGGTCAAGTTTTAACAGATAATAAAATAGCTCAAGCAGAGTATGGTCATGTCACTGAAAGAGATAAAAATAATCAAGACAGTCATCTCAATTTAAATACTAACCAAGCTGTATCCGTTGATCAGCGTATGACACCGGATGAGACTGCCAAATTAGATAAGATAGAAATAAAAGATGGTCAAGCCACTCAATTACCATTAAATGAATCATTGGCATCAAACTTAAACTATAGCTTATCAGCGGATCAACAAAATAAGGAGAATCTTGAACAAGAGGTGTTAAAGCCTGAAGAAATTATAAAGACGTTTAATGGTACTTTTAATAGTCAAATGATGAATGGGCAAGTAGATCGAAAGCTTAGACAATTTTCAAAAGATACCTTGGAAAACTTACTCATTTCGCAAGGCAATACACTCACACCGCAGCAAAAAGAGTTAATCACCGCCATTGTGAATGAAAAAGCAGCAGAGGTCGCAATACCGAATACATCTAAAGCAGACGAAGTTCGACACATCGACTTAGGTACAGTCCAAGTACCACAAAGTGCATTGTATCAAGTTCATCCGGCATCAAATACCAATTATCTTGTAGAAACAGACCCTGCATTTACCAATTATAGAAACTGGTTATCATCAGATTATATGCTTAAAGCATTAAGGTTTGACCCTGCTTTAACTCAAAAGAGATTAGGTGATGGCTACTACGAACAACGTTTAGTTCAAGACCAGATTGCACAACTTACAGGCCGTCGCTTCTTAAATGGTTATACCGATGATGATCAACAATACCAAGCATTGATGAACAACGGTTTGACCTTTGCCAAAGCATATGATTTGCGTCCGGGCGTTGCGTTGACCGCCGAGCAAATGTCGCACTTAACCAGTGATATTGTTTGGTTGGTCGAGCGACCTGTCCAGTTGGCCGATGGAAAAGTTATTCAAGCCCTTGTGCCTCAAGTGTATGTTCGTAGCCGAGCAGGCGAGCTCAAAGGCGATGGGACATTAATCTCCGCTGATCGTGTGCTGATCAACAGTGAAAATGAGATTAACAACACCGCGACACTTGCAGGTAAAGAAGCAGTTGTTTTAGGTGCCAATAATATCAACGTGTTGAAGGGTCGTATTGAAGGCAACCAAGTTCAGATGGCTGCTAAAAACAACATTCTTATTGAAGGTGGGCAAATACAAGGACAACAAGTTGCACTGAATGCAGGTAAAGATATTCACATCAACAGCACCGTACAACAGAGCGAAGCGCATAAAGACCAAAGCTCTGGTCAATATACTGGTATTGATCGCGTTGCGAGTATTTACATTGCCCCTGTAGATGGCTCTTCAATCACAGCGACTCCAAGTCTAAGTGTGCATGCTGGACAAGACATTCAGTTAAAAGGTGCACAAATTAACAATACCTTGGGTACGACCAATTTAACTGCAGGCAACCATATTGAGATTGGGGCAATACGAACAGAAAAAACCACGCATACAGAACAAGATGTAAACAACTACGTCCACCAAAGCCAACTTAAAGATGTTGGCTCAGAAATCACTAGTCAGGGGAATTTGGTTGTTCAAGGCAAAGACATCCAATTGGTTGGTTCTCATCTGAATAGCCAAACAGGGACAACAGGACTTCTTGCCAAGAGCGATATACAGATCAAAGAAGGAAGAGAGATTAACACCTTCAATGAATCGCATAAGATCAGTAGTCATGGTTTCTTGTCGTCGAAGTCTGAACTCAATGTGACAGACCGTTTTAGTGATAAAACGATAGAAAGTACCGTTGAAGGCAAAAATGTTCTTCTTGATGGTACAAATATCCATTTACAGGGCAGTCAAGTGGTTGCTGACCAACTGGTCAACATTAATGCGAAAGAAAACCTAAGTATTGTCGGTGCGCAAGACCTGTATCGTGACCATACATTTAACGAAACCAAAAAATCAGGATTCCTCTCTACAGGTGGGGGGATTGGCTTTAGTGTGGGATCTAAAAAGGAAAAAACCACACTCGATGATACATCTATATTAAACCACGGCAGTACCGTGGGTAGCTTAGGACGTGATATCACATTGAATGTGGGGAAAAACTATCAACAAATTGGTAGTCAAATTACAGCCCCTAAAGGTGACATCAATATTACGGCACAAAACATTCAAGTAGACGCAGCGTTAGAGAAAGTCTCCTCATCATACCGACATGAGGTTGAACAAAAGGCACTGACACTGGCTGTCGATGTTCCTATGGTGAGTGGTGCGATACAAACTGCGAAAAACTTGGGTGAAGACATTAAACAAACCCAAGCAGGGCAACACACTCGTGTGCAAGCGATGGCTGCGATAAACAGCGGGGTTGAAGGTTATAAGACCGCACAAAACTTAAAAGACTTGAGTCAGCTTAAAAATCCAAGCGATCTAAAAGTTGGTGTGAGTTTAACATATGGAGAACAGCGATCTTTAGAGACCAATGATCGACAAAGTACCACGGCTCAGTCCAGTCAGATTTTGGGTGGAGGGCAAGTTCACCTTCAAGCACTCGGTGATCCAACATCGAGCATACGCGTTAACGGCTCAGACATTACAGGCCTACAAGGGACACAATTGACAGCAGTCAAAGACATCGACATTGGCGCAGCGAAACAATACAGCACGGAGCAAAGTAGTAACAAGAGCACAGGTTGGGGTGCAGGAGTTACAGCCTCCACTCAGGGTGTTGGTGTTACCGCGAATGTGAGTCTTGGACGAGGAAAGGGTAATGGAGAAGATACCCGTTACTTAAACAGTCATATTGGGAGTCAAAACAGCATCACCGAACTACAAAGTGGTGCAACCACCACAGTTCAAGGTGGGCAAATTCAAGGGTCGGGCGTACAGATTCAAGCCCAAGACTTAAAGCTGATGAGCTTACAAGATACCTCGGATTATAAAAGTAAGCAAACCAATGTCAGTGCACAAGGTACGGTAGGTGCAGGCACCTCTGCCTCAGGCAGCTTTAGCCATTCAGACATACGTGCTCACTATGCTTCAGTACAAGAGCAAACAGGGATTTACACAGGTGATGCAGGTTACCAAATACAGGTAAAAAACAACACTGACCTTACAGGTGCAGTAGTTACCTCAAGCCAAAGTGCAGAAGACCAAAACCATAACCGTCTACAAACAGGTACATTAACACATCGTGACTTAGAGAATGTTGCCCAATACCAAGGTACATCTGTAGGAATCAGTGGTAGTATTGAAAAGAACAGTCAAGCAAGTGCAAATACCTCGCAAGCTTCGACCTCGACGAATAATACAGCACCGAAGAAAGAGAATTCGGTCACGGCCAGTAAGTCGATGGGTGCAGGGTTTGACAGTGACACACAACGCAGTACGACCCATAGTGGGATCAATACAAAGAATATTACCATTACAGATGAAGTGGGTCAGCAAACACTGACGGGTAAAACGGTTGATGAGACCAAGCGTGATCTTTACACGGATGTCACCAAAGAAACCGCAGCAGCACAAAGTGGTGCATTAAAGAACAACTTTGACAAGAACAAACTCCAGTCTGACCTCGACAGCCAAGTTGCCGTAAGTAAGCGTTTTGATGAAAACCGTCAGTTTGTTAAAGGAGAGTTGAACAAACAAATTGATCAGGTAAAACAGGACTATGATGCTGGAAAGATTACAGAAGAGACCAAGAACGCCAAAGAGAAACAGTTACAACGCTTAGGTGTAGTGGTTGATACCGTTGCAACAGGGCTTTCAGCCCCTACAGGTAGTGCAGTGGGTATTGCTGCAGCGAGTTTAAGTCCGGCAGCAAGCTATGAGATTGGACAATACTTTAAGGGACTTGCAGAGAAGAATAGCGATGGCAAGCTGACCACTGGACAAGAAACAGCACATGTATTGGCACATACATTATTGGGTGCGGCGGTTGCAGCTTCAGGGGGCAATAATGCTTTGACTGCAGGACTGACGACAGGCACAAGCGAAGCTGCTGCTCCGTTACTTTCGCATTATGTGTATGGTAAAGACAGCAAAGATTTGACGGCTGAAGAAAAAGGAACCATTAGTGCAATTGTTGGTTTAGCCAGTAGTGGTGCTGCCTTAGGTGCCAATAGTGGTGATGTTGCTACAGCAACCCAAACGGGTCAGCTTAGTCAGAATGCGGTGGAGAATAATTTATTTGGTGTTCTAAATAAAGACAAAAGTGCCAATAAAGCTAAAAATAATGAATATTTCCAAAAGCTTTCTGCATGTACTACCTATGAATGTAGAGAAAAGCTTGTCATTGCAAATGCCAATGATGCGATGAGCGTTGCACCAAAGACAGTTCAAGTACAAGAAGGGCTTTATAAGACGGGAGACATTATTTCAAGTCCAACAGATGGATCAGGACTACAATATAAGATTGTTGAAGTTCAAGGAAAGCAACAAGCTGTTTTATTGTCTTTAGCGGATCAAGCGCAATATATGTTGAAGACACAAACCACAGCTCAGAATCTTGTAAGAGGTAACTCATTTATAAGCCCTATTGCTAATACGGCTTTAAGTGGATATGAGGCGTCTGTAGGTCAGTCACTATTAAATGGTGAATCTATGTCTACGCTAGAGCGTGTATTGTCTGGAATAGATGCAATTGGTAGTATCGCCATGATTAAAGGTGGGGTGTTCCTAAAGTCTAATTCGATAAAAACGCCTATAGGAGAAACAGTTGAGATTCCTACAAAGGGTGTAGATTTTCCAACCATAAGATGTACTTCAGGAAATTGTACAACGATATATACGAATATTACAGAAAGTGCAAAAGCACGAGAGGCTTCTAATTTTTTAAAACATGTTGAGAATGAGAAGGCTAAAGTTGAGGCTAAGCCTGATACATATTTAAATAATATAGGCATTAAAGAAGTCAACATTACTAATACACCTCTTGAAGGGCATGCTAAACTAAACCAACTTGATCAAGGGAAGCTAAAACCAGCAGAAGCAGCTACGGGTGCTCAACTAGAAAATGTGCTTGGCCCTATGAAAAAATATGAATTATCTGAAAGTCAATTAAATAAAAATCCTGATTGGGAAATAACATCTGGTCCAAACAAAGGAAAAACAGTTGATGCTATGTATACAACAGATAATTTAACTCAAAGAGAGATTGATGGACTGAATAAATTTTATGAAAAAAATATGACTGTTGTAGATAAAAAAACCGGTAGAATCCCCGGTGTTGATAATATTCAGAAACATTTAAACAAAGCTGATTTCGTACCTGTTGACTTTAGAGTTCTGACAAAAGCTAATCAAGAAGTATTTTTGAATTATGTTAAAAAATTGCCTGAAGAGCAACGATCTAAAATAATCATAGTGAGATAATTATGAGTAGTATTTATGTAGGAAGACATACGCGTGAAGATCATTTATTTGATGTTTTAGAGTGTGAAATGAACAGCATATATTGGGATGCATTTGGTGTGTTGTTAGAGGAGGTTTTACTGTTAAGTCATCCTCATTTATATGATGGAATAGCAAGAGAAGAATTTACATTATTCGAATATTATACGTTTACAGAGTTATCTAGTATTGATTTTAATTTGGTGGTCAAGTTCATTCGCAAATATATGCTGCGACTGGCAGAAGCGTCATGGAAGGAAAAAGATTGGATTACAGATGTTCAATTGGTTAAATCTAGAGCTCGACAAGTTTGGTTTGAGCTACTTGAACCATTAGTTATAAAAGATGATCGCTATGATAAGACATATTTTGTATAAGTTGACCTGAGTTCGACTTTACAAATCAAAGAAGGAAAAGAGACCAACACCTTTTTCATATGAAGATATATTAAAAACTAAAAGTATTTACCACAGTGATTTTTAAACAAATCAACAACGCTCTTAACACCTAATTTCCGGTTCTGTCGCATTAAGAAATTAGAGGCGAACATTTAACTATTTTTGATGTTTTACGCCATCAACAGATAAAATAATCCTATGGATGTCGTTTCATCTTTTGATGCATTGAGTTGTCCTTTACGCAGCATGTGCATCCATTCGATGCCGGATAAAATCATTTTGGCACACCAAAATGATTTAAACCCCAACATGGGTCGAATACGTCGCTTAATGAATCGATGGTCTTGTTCTACTCTGTTGTTTAAGTATTTATTCTGCCGTATGTTAATGGAGCTCATTGTAGGATCAACTTCTTTATTCAGATGGTTTAATGCGGCATGATTTGATGGGCTATGATCAATGGTTACCGTATGAGGATATTCATTGTTGCATATGGCTTGATGTAATAATCTCAAGGCTGAACGGGCGTTGCGCTTGGCTGTGAGTAAGAAATCGATGGTTTTCCCTTGCGAATCTACAGCCCGATACAAGTATTTCCACTGCCCTTTCACCTTAATATAGGTTTCATCCATCCGCCAATGTAATCCTACCGTTTTTTTATGCTTTTTGAAGGCCTGATCCAGTAAAGGGGTTAAGCGAATCACCCAACGGTGCAGGGTTGAGTGATCAATATCAATTCCACGCTCTTTCATTATTTCCTCAAGGTCTCTTAAGCTTAATGCGTAGCTCAGATACCAGCGTAAGCATTGTGCAATCACGTCTGTTGGATAATGAAGGCGTTTAAATGCTTGGGAAATAATGCTCATGAGATGACTGAAAATTAAATCAGTTTAGCAGACTTTTCTTAATGCGACAGAACCGGGTATTCTAAGAATGAGATGTATTGGCCAACCAATTTTTGATTCAATTCCGTAGATTCCAGAATATAAATACATTTGTCATAAGTAATCGTTAGGCTCTTGGTGACTTTACGTGGCTCTTGCCAAGTAAAAATATCATCAAGTTCAATCTTAGATTCTATCAGTTGGCGATGTAAATTCTTTGGATTTCTCGCACATTTAGCAAACTTCTGATTGAATTGCTCAATGAAGCAAGGCAACCAAGCATTTGCCTCAGCAATTGAATGAATACCTTCCAAACGCATGTCTTTAATTAAACGATCCTGAAGGGTTCTATTGGCACGTTATACACGACCTTTGGCTTGTGGTGAGTTGGCGAAGATGAGGTCGATATTTAAAGCACTGAGAATGCGCCCAAATTGCGTGATACTCGTATCTTTCATTGATTTCTGATTCACCCTAAAGACTGAGTGCTTGTCGCTGTAAAAGGCCAATGGCTTGCCATATTGTTCAATATAGGCTCTAGTTGAAATCATATAATCAAAGGTTGTTTCAGCCTCACAAAAGCCTAGGTGTAACAGTTTTCCAGTTGCATCGTCGACATACACCAGCAAGCAGCATTTAGCAGCACGTCCTTCAAACCAATCGTGGTATGAGCCATCAATTTGAATTAACTCGCCAATGCAGTCACGGTTATAGCGTGGCTGATAAGGACGTTTAGTGCGCTTAGAGTGCGGAATCCATAAATCATTTGCTGTCATCCAACGACGGACTGTTTCTACAGGAATATGAAAGCCGAATCTGCTACTGAGTTTCTCATGAGCCAATGTAGGGCCAAATCCAAGCAAATGTTCAGAAATTATCGCAAGACATTCAGACTTTATCGCTTCATCATAGCGGTGGTGGCCAGGTTGGCCACGATTTGCATGAGCCAAACCTGAAATACCATCTTGATTGAATTTCTGTACTAATCGAGTAATTTGACGGGTAGAAAGATTTAGAATTTCAGCAGCACGGACTTGAGTAATACGTTGATCTCGAACGTCTTGTAAAACGGCAAGGCGTTGAGTTTCTTTGTCAGACATAGTGATCAGCATCTATATTTCATATCCAGTCCATGATGGGTTTACCATCATAAACTAGACATTTTTATTGGTGAGAATATAGACACTTTAATTGGGTTCTAACATTAGGCATTTCAGATAAGCTGTATTATGTTAATTTTAGGTTATTTAAAGAATCATACTTATGGGTGCACAAAAAACTATCTTACGTAATTTTCCTCACAATGATTTGTTTGATGATGATTCATTTTTAGGAAAGCTACATGAAGAAGAATTATGGGATATTAATGAATATTGGCTTTTAGAGTGGAGTATTTATGAAATTGAAGATAACTTTTTTGAAAAATTTCACTGGGAAATATTTAGAATTTTTAGCATGATTATGTGCAAAATTAGCTATCATTTAGATAAACATGATGGCTTTAAAATAAAAAATTTAAAACGTCGCAAAGTTTATGAATTAAGAGAAAGAGTACAATTAGTATTCGAAGGCTATTTCTCTAAATCAATGCCTAGCCAAAATATTTTTCAAGAAGCTAATCCTTTGCTAAATTTTTCAATTTAACATAATGGTAAGTTACACGAAAATGAGCATTTCAAACAACCTGTATTATGTTAATTTTAGAGATACTTAATCTAATACCGTGAATACTAATCAAAATATTTAAAAGGTAATTGAATGCTAGATTTAATAAAATTTTTCCCTGAGGATGAAGAAATTATTGCTGGTATATTGCTAGATGGTGAATATGAACAATTCAATTTAAATCTAAGAGATTGGGCTAAAAAAAATTATATTTCCCAATGGAAACATGCTGCGAAATACTCATTAAAAAATAGAGAGGTTTCAGCTTTTATAAAAAATTATGAAAATGCTCAGCGTCATGTAAAGGTAATTGGAATATATACAATTATTCCTGAAGAGTACACTATTCATAAAAATGACTTAATTTCTGAAGATGGTAAAGATTTTTTTATTACGGAATCTTTTGTTTTTATTACGGAAAATGAAAAAACGTTCATTACAAATAAGTCATTTAAGAAAATTAAGAAGGCTTACGGAAGAACTTTCCCTATTTTTTATTTTGATAAAAACAGAATAGATAAATTCTATTTATATCTATCAGATAGGGTAGAAGGAGTTTCAAATTGGAAAATAACAGAAAAAGATTTAAAAAGCATTTTAAATCTCTAAAAACTATTCACTATTAATATAAGGTAAGTTATCCAAATCAAAAATGAGGGCAATGAGTTCTCATGTCTTATAAACTCTGATGGTGGTTTTAAATGGTTATACATTCGGCTGACCTTTCCAGAACTTTGCTTTATTTAAATCTTGTTCTACACCAACTCCATATTTATACATAAATTCAAGATCGTTCATAGCTATCAAGAGATGCAGCTTTATTAAATAAATTTAATAACTTGACTGTATTCTTTTTTACTACTTCACCATAGAATCTGTGTAATTCAGATCAGCTCCTTTTGAAAACCAGATAAAGGCTTTTTTATAATGTTATTCAGCATCAGTTATATCTGTATCTTCAACTAAACCAACATATGTCACATAACCATCACTAAGCCAATACATTGTATTGACATTCCCATTCTATGCAGACTTAATAGTTCAGCTTCATCTTGATCAACGACATAACCATGTACATACACATCAGCTAATTCTAATTGCGCCAACGAACCTCCACTTTGGGCTTTTATTAATAAGTTATTTGAAAATATTGGATTAGCTAGGGTTTCCATTGAAAGTATTAGTCCTAAAGAAATGTATATGATTTTGAAAATTTTCATTTTCTACCTTTAATTTACAATTATATTTAATTTTTAGATTAGGAATAATCCAAAAAAGATGGAAACTTATAGCTTCCATTTTTATGTCTATTAAACATTGAATCCTATATGCGTTTTTGTTGGAAGCTTTACATCAATGCGGAATTTCCTCCCATTGCTTCTACATACTTTTTCATGGTTGAAATTTTTAGATCATTGCCACGATTTTCGATAGCTGAAAGTGAAGGCTGTTTGATACAAAGCGTGAGCTTCATGCTCCATTTTTTATTTCGCATAATATGTATTATGTTAAGTTTAAAAAATATGAAAAAACCGATTAAAAGGTGGTTGCTTATCTCTATTCAATAAGTAGTTCTTTTACATTTGAGCCCAATAAACCATGTATTTGACTTTTTAAATCACTTTGGAAATTACCAGATATAGATACTCTTTTTAGTTTAAAAAAATTATTTCTTTTAAATAAATCTATATCAAGTTGATAGTGAATATCTGTATTTATAATATCAAGCGTGAAACTTTCTAGTTCACAATTCACAGCTGAAGACATTAATAAATCTAATGTCTTTTGAGAAATAGCCATAACATCATTACAATCTTGGACACCTAAATCTATATCTATATTTATAGATTTAAGACTTTTAAGATTTAATGGTTTTGTCAATTCAAAAGCACCTGTGATTTCTAATATTTCTAAAGAAGGCATATTTTCTATGACTTCTGTAATATCTCCTAAATTAGAGTAAACTCGGCATACATTGACATATAATTCATCAAAACCATATTTAAAAACTTTTAGCTTAGGAAAACTTTTTTGGCTCAATAAATAACTAATCTGACTAAAGTCATCAAACCCATTATTTAAATCAAGATAGTCATGTTGTAAACCTATCAGCATAAACTCTAAATTTTCATTTAATTCCAACTCAAATAATCGCTTAAGATAGGGGTAAAATTTATTAGAGCATAGAGAATAAATAGCTTTCGTCGATACTGGAAAATCATATACTGTTTGCGTTTTATCAATGTCATTGGAGGGAATTCCCAAAATACACAGGTCTCTATGTGCATATGGAATAGTTAAATATTTAATGAAACCTGATTTAAAAATTAAAGGAATTGAGCTTGGAGTAGTTAGATGTTGAGAATTTCTTTTAAATACAGTAATTGTTGATGCCCCATTATTTTTAAGAATGAAAGGCGTTCCTTGTTTAAATAAATACAATAGAGTTTTATCATAGGAGGAACTAAAAATTTTGCCATGCCATAATTCTGATAATTTTAGATAATCAAATCCATTTATCCTCATAGAACTCCAAAGACTATTAAAGAAATAAATTAAAATATCAGTATGCCACTTAACATAATAGAAAGGGAGCTAATAGCTCCGTTTCGAGCTGTTATTGACCAATTAAAATGTCTATGTGAGAGAACTTATGACTAAATTTCCCAAACTACTCAATAAATTACATCAACTAGATTTTGATTATGCTCATGGGGATGGCATTGATTTTGAGCCTTATCAAAATTTTATGTCAAAAAGTGAAGCAAGCCAATGGTTAAAATCTTGGACTGGAAATAATCAAGCAGATGCGGCTTCATTACTTATCTTTGGGCAAGATGGTACTGGTGGATATGCTGCTTTTTGGATGGTTAATCTAGATAAAGAGATACTAGATCAACCAATCGTATTCTTAGGATCAGAAGGAGAAATAGGAGTTGTAGCAAAAGATTTTAACGACTACCTTTGGCTATTAGCCCAAAACCATGGGCCATTAGAATCTATTGAATATCCTAAAGATACTTCAAAAATTAATAATATTTTTCTAAATTTTGCAAAACAAAATTCTAAGTCTATTTCTAGACCAGTTTCAGAAATTCTAAGTGATGCTCAAAATTCTAATCCAAATTTTAAAGGCTGGATAGAAAGCTTAATTCGCTAGTAAATATATCTATTTAAGATAATGGTAAGTTAAACGAAGTGGGAGCTAATAGCTCCTTTTTTTAGTATTTAGCATAAGCTGTATTATATTGCCTATGAATCTTCGAATAACTCAGTTTTATGTACTTATGCCTATTCAATAGGTATAACAATTTCTTTTACAAGTCATGAAATTAGACTAGAAGAAACAAGATTTCGATTTCTAAATCTTTAACTTTTATATAATAAGTACTTAGATGAGTAACTTAGTAAGAGCATTTTCAATCTATTCAATCTGATATGTGTTGAATTAATAAGAGACTTTTATTTAGGAGATTCTAGACAGCTATCCGATCAAAGTCTGATAGTGTTCAAAACTTTGTGTTTTTAATATGTTTTAATTTAGAAGGACTTTTTAAGGGGACAAAATGGAAAATTTTATAGATGATTTGAGTAGTTTTTTGGGGAAGTCGAATAAAGATGATAATTTAATTAAATTCTTTATAAAAATAATTTTATAAAAGAAATTAATGATATTCAACTCTCTCTGTATGATGAAGATGGTGAGTGGTTAGATGAGCATGATTTATATATAGAACACCACTCTAAAGGTTTAAGCTTTATTTTTACTGATGAAGCATTTTTTCTAGAGAATATTAATAAACCACTCTTAGGAAAAATATTATATTTGTCTACAGTCTTTTTTTATAATGATGGTGTTGAAGGCTTTTCTAAATATAGTTTAAAACTTCCTTTTGGGATTAATTTTTCTATGACAAGTAATGATTTACTAGAAACTCTTGGAAATCCTATTTTCTATAGAAAAAATGAGGAAGGAGTTCTAGTTAGTCAAAAATGGAGTTTTGAAAATATAGCTTATACTCTCTTCGTCTCTTATAGTATTTCTGGATATATTAGATATATTTCATTAAGCATACCTGATGAAAGTTAAAGCCAGCTCATCAAGTGAAAAAGCAACTATTGAGTTGTTATCTCTCCCAAATTTAACATAATGGACCATATGCGAAGTTTTGGTGTTAAATCTTAAAAATAGGAGCTAATAGCTTTCATTCATGGTACTTCTTATAAGCTATTTAATGTTAACTCAAGGAAAGCTAACTGAGTCACTATGAATGATGATATTAAATTTAATTTTTGGTTAAAGTTAAATGTAGAGTTAATAACTCCTAAAGAAATTCAGGTTTGGGCAAATGAAAAAATATTAGAGGACAATAATGATCAATTTATTCTAGATATTTGCTTCTTAAAAAATGATGAAGAAATTCGAAATTATTTAACTAAATTAAGACGAGTTGATTTCATTATAGATGAAACAACAGTTGCTATTAATATATTAAAAGAATACATATCAAAAGAAAGCTCATCAAATTTATATGAGT
This sequence comes from Acinetobacter sp. ESL0695, assembly GCF_029392135.1. Lineage (NCBI taxonomy): Bacteria > Pseudomonadati > Pseudomonadota > Gammaproteobacteria > Moraxellales > Moraxellaceae > Acinetobacter > Acinetobacter sp. ESL0695. The sequence goes on from NZ_CP113935.1 coordinate 78,747, forward strand.
ACATAGCTAATATTGATTTAATTGCCTCACATATTCGAGACCCAGACTTAACTGATTTATTATCTATTTATGGGAATCAAATTGAGTTAGCTTCTTTAGGATACCTTAAGATTTCAGTTGAACAGGCATTTAATGAGTTCTTACAGCACCTAAATAAATGGTTAGAGCAACATACTTAACATAATGGTAAGTTAAACGAAATGGCGCTATTAGCTCTCTTATTGTAGTATTTCAGATAAGCTGTATCATATTAATTTTAGATAAAATTTAAAGAACAAAAATTATGTGTAAATGCCAATATGTAGGTAATTTTTTTATATGTCCTAGTAGCTCTTCAGATGTTTTTAGCCATAACTATGACGTGAAAGGTAGATTTCCTCACTACATAATTGAGGATAGTCCATGCGAGGAAGCACAACCAAAATTCTATTATGGTGAATCTTACTATATTTGTGCAGAATGTCAGCAACCATGGTATTTTGAATGTTATCCAGACACATTAACATACCCTATTTTTGGAATTAAAATTTCTGATATAAATAAAATATTAAACCAAAATCAAATAAATAGTATTAAGCAATTCTTGGTGGTTTTAGCCCATGAGGGATTTTCAGAAAATAAGTGTATTTATAAAGGGTGTATGGACTATTCGCTTAAAGGAATTAAAGTGTGCCTTAATCATTTTGGCTATAAGTTTATTCCTACTTAACATAATTGAGAAAGTTAAGTGAAATGAGAGTTAATCTCTCCAAGTCCAACACAAACAGAAGCTTTTGATAAGTTTGGTCTTGAAGAAAATGAAAAAATTAAAATGATTAATAATATAAAGCAACTAGTTCCCTGAGGTAGATTAGGTACTGTAAATGAACAAGCAGCAGCACTTGTATTCCTATTATCAGATGAATCTAGTTTTATGCTTGGTACTGAAATATTAGTTGATGGATAAGTAGCTAATATTTAGGTACTCTAAAATTAACATGATATTGATTATACTAACTATTAGAGAATGGGAGCTGTTAGCTCCCATTTCGTTTAACGTTCATTATATTTATATTAAGTCACAGTATCTTTGATACTATTACAAGTTCCAAACTAGCTCAAGTATTTGGTAGAAATGTTTCATGCAAATGTCTCCACATAACTTTTCCATCTTGAGCTTTCTCAAATACAATCGTTGAAAAACGAAGTGTTTCATCTTGTTCTGGTTGCTGCTGTAGTTCTTTATAAATTACGGTTGCACCGTATTCACTTTCAGAAATAATTGTTATATCTTTAATTTCGATAGTCAGTCCTTTCCGAACACCATGTTGAGCCCGAAAGAAAGTATTTAAAGCTTTGAAATCCAGTAATCCACCAGTAGGTGTAACCATTGAATAGAGTGGGCTAAAGCGAGATAATAAGTTTTCACAGATGCTATCATGACTATGAATATTGCCTAACCAATCTTGTATCAATACATGTGCATCGAGTACTTCTTTCAGATATTGGTTCATTTTTACTCCTGATTTAGTCTTAAGATAATATTTTGATTGGCAATCCGGAAACAAAATAAGATAGGAATAACAGCACTACATGCTGCTAATAAGAAACAAAGATGATATGCCTGTTCTATTGATAAATTTGTTCTGCTGATTAGATTAAATAAAAGGCTTATTATGGTAATACCAAAACAGAAACTAAGTTGGCGATTAATATTCCAAAGCATACTAGCATCGGTCATTTCATTATCTTGCATTTGAATAAAAGCAGCGCTTTGAGCTGTACTACTACATAAACTTCCACCAAATCCCATTAAAGCAAATGCTAAGAGAAAAATTGGAATAGCGGTCATTTGGTTGGTTAATGCTAATAGTCCAATACCAAATGCCTGAATAATACATCCTGTAATAAGCAATGGGCGTGGCCCCAAGATGTTAAATTTTTTGCTTGTTAATTGGATTGCTACGAATGAAGCTAATGACCACGGGAGCATCATTGTACCGACAACACTGGCATGCATATTTAATTGGTTCTGTAGATACAACACTGATAGTACATTCACACCGGTAAAAACACCTGGAATAAATTGGTAAATCAGCATTCCTATTTGCAATAAAGGCTTTTTAACTAAATGTAAATTTATTAATGGATTATTCTTTTTTAGAGTATTCCATACATAAATAATCACCCCAAGAAATCCAATCAATAGTATGGATATACCTTGGAAAAAATGACTATACTCTCCAACTATAGTTAACCCAATCAATATAAAAGCTAAAGCAAAACAACTGCTGATGAACCCCCATAAATCAAACTGCGGGAATGAATCTGTTTGTATATCGGTTTTAAGGCCATAAGCTGTGAGAATGAGCGTTAAGATAGCGAGTGGTAAAGAGGCTAAAAAGACCCAATGCCAACTTAAGTGATCGATCATGATACCACCAATAGTTGGTGATATTGCTGGAGCAAACAATGCAACTAACATACAGCAGCTGATAATCTTGCTCGTTCATGACGTTGATAAAGCATATAGCTCATGCTTTGACCAATAGGAATTAAAAGCCCTCCACCAATTCCTTGAAAGAAGCGCCATGTAATAAGCTGTAATATGGAAGACGATGCTGCTACGCTACAAGTGCTGATGATAAAAAGCAGTAAAGATAGCATTAGAACCCGCTTATTACCGATTCTTTTTCCTAGCCAGCCACTAAGAGGAATTACGACTGTTAAACCTAGAATATAACTGTTGCTGATCCATGATAATTGAGTGATTGAAGCATTAAAATCCCGCCCAATTTCAGGGTAAGCAATATTCGCAATAAACATATTGATTAGATCAATAAAAAATCCGAGCAAATAAATACAGGCAACCCTTACACGATAATTCATTTATTTATAATGACAATGAAGAATTCAGGCAGTATAAGCGGTTAAATTGTCATAATAAATAAAGTAATAATTGATACACTATCAATATAATTTTGACAATATAGGGTATAAACATGTTGCAAATGCAGCGTTTAGAAATTTTTGTTTCTGTAGTTGAAACAGGAAGCTTTACTAGAGCTGCTCAAATACTCGATCTAACAAAAGCTGTTGTAAGCTCAAATATTAAGGTTTTAGAGGGAGAGCTAGGTGTATCTTTATTGAACAGAAGTACTAGACGAGTTTCTCCAACAGCAAGCGGTGAAAGATTCTATCATCATAGCCTACAATTACTAAAAGATATGGAATCTGCTATAGCAGATATACGTTGTGAACATTCTGGGTTAAGCGGCTCTCTTAGAATAACAACTACGCCAGAATATGGTGCTAATGTGATTGTTCCTGCTTTAGTAAAATTTAGCGCCAATCATCCCCAATTACGTATTCAACATATAGCCTCATCGAAGAATAATGATCTTATTTTTAATCGATTTGATATAGCTATTCGACTTGGTCATTTGGTTAATTCTAATCACCATGCTCGATTGATTGACGAGTTTAGTATTTTTCCAGTGGTATCGCCTGATTATTTAGAATTAAATTCAGTAGAATCAATTGATAATTTATCGCAACTTGCAAATGCAAAATGGATCGCACATAGTCGCTTAGAAATGCCATTAAGTTGGCCTGTCATTACACCTAAGGGCGAAACAGTCTCTTTTAGTGTAGCTAGTCCAGCTGTGATCATGACTGATAGTGCATCTTCATTGCTAGCTTTTTCCTTAGCTGGGGCCGGTGTTGCATTACTCCCGGCATGGCTAGTAAAAGAACATATTACTAAAGGAGCTTTAATCCATTTATTACCAGATTATTATTTTCCAAAACAAGGGGTTTATGCTCTTTATCCAAATACAAAACATGTTCCTGAAAAAGTACGTGTATTTATAGATTTTTTATGCGATAAGATAATTAATACTAAATGATATTGTTTAAACTCATAAATTATTAAATTTTTCTAAAATTAACATAGACCAACGCTTTGCATTTTTATCGGCCTAAGCCTAAATGCATTCATATATAATAAATGAGTACTTAATAGTAAAATTTGATCTGCAAATATTTCAGATACGATTTCATTATTTTCATAAATATTACAATGCCAATTAGTGATATTTACTCACTAAATAGTGAAATTATACGAGGTTGCTATAATGCGTAAAAAAATACCAAATAGTAATTCCTTACAAGCTTTCGAAGCAGCAGCAAGGCATGGCAATTTTGCGCGTGCAGCCGAAGAGTTTTCACTAACTGAGGGTGCCATTAGCAGGCGGTCGTTTGAAATCGCTTTTAAATTGTAAGCTATTTGACCGTGTTGGTAGTCGAGTAAAGCTTAATGCTGTTGGTCAAAATTATGCACATCATGTTCGTGAAACACTTGATAGATTGGATAGAAATAGACAATATATTCAAGGATTACCTGAAGGAACAAAAGTTTAGAAATATCTGTACTTCCAACTGTTGCTAGTCGTTGGCTAATTCCACGATTAGGAGGTTTTCAGAAAAAATACCCTGATATTATAATAAATGTTACCGTTCGAACTGATCCTTTTATTTTGACAGAGAGTGGTTTTGATGCTGCGATTCATTTTGAAAACTCAGCATGGGCAGGTATGCCTACACAAAACTTTCTTGAAGAGCATTTAATTCCTGTATGTCATCCTACGTTATTAGTAGATTCTGAACTTAAAGAGCAATTATTAGAACTACCTTGTATCCATCGACATCAAAATCCTGAAGCATGGGAAGAGTATGCAAGGGAGTATGGCATCTCATTTAAATATCTTGAACAAGGCGTTCGATATGACCTTCATGAAATGGCCATTTCAGCAGCATTGACTGGTTTAGGTATTGCCCTTATACCATCTATCTATGTTGATAATGAATTAAAAAATGGTCTCTTAATAGCACCATGGCCAGAATCTAAAATACTCAAAAAACAATTTTGTTTGGTAAAGCCTTTGGAAAAAGGTATTAATGACAGACACCACATTAGTGATTTTTGAGAAATGTCTAAAGACAGAGACTATTAAATAGACTAGCATTCTTTTCACAATTCTTCATAGATAAAATCTGGATTTTTTTATAAATTTTAATAATATATATAAAACTATATTCTTGGTGTGTTATGCCTAACTCGAAAATGCTGCTTGCAATTAAATTAACTAGAATGCTTGGAACCATTCTCTTTATTTTCATCTTATCTCTAGTTTTTCTGAATCTCAAAACGTTTGGTATAAATAAAATTTCTATAAAATATTGTGGCCCATTTTTTTGGTTAGGACTCTTTTATTTTCTTTTAACGACAATTTATTTAAAAGATTTAAGATCAAAACTTCCAGAAATTAAATTAGATAGAGATGTACGTATTGGAACTATATTAAGCATTACATTTGCAGTGCTAATGATGTTTTCTATCTCTCTAAAAAATATTTGATCAATAAAGAAATAGAATATGAGTACAATAGAAGTCGTTGAAAATGGTGCTCTAGTCATAGAATTGGCTGATTCAACAGTACCAACTGGGCATACTGCAATATTTCAACAAGCCCAGTAGCATTCTTTTTTACTTATAGCAAGGTGGTAAAAGATGGTCAAATAATAATTCCTGGCGACATTTATCTACGACAGGTATAAATCGGATTCATGCTGAAAAATAGCTTTATGAAGCATGCTTAAAATTGATTCAAGCAAAATATCAATATTTACAAGTACAGCTTAATCTATTGCAAATTATAGGTAGATTTAGTCCAGATATTTGTTTTACTCGTTAATGCGTAAATGAAAGTGATTGGGGAAAAGTAGATGGAACTATCATTGATGTCAGAGATTGGTGGTTACTTCATGGTCGTTGGTTTTTTTTTATGGATACGTATAGATGCCCTAGATGATTCAAAGCATACAAAAGAAGAGCGTCTTGAAGCATGTAAAAAAGGAGATAAGAATGAAATTGTCTTTTCTCAGGCAGAGAAAGTTTGGCGTTATATGCTTGGTATAGGAGCATTTCTTTTTTTTATGGGTTTATTTCTGTAGTGTAAGTGATAAAAAGATTTGTATGTCAGTCAAAGAAAATAGGAATTATATAGTGAACGATAAAAAACCCGAAGTACCAGGTATATTAGGACTTTTTGTAGTATTAGGAATGTTTACCTATTGGCCAATTATTATCTATATTGTGTCTATGCGAAGTAAGGGAATTTATATCGTTCATGATGTTAGTAAGTTTAACTTATATGCTGTAATTATTTCAGTTATTTTTGCAAAAATATTTAGAGTAATGTTTGATAGATCAGAAGCAAATAATCAAATTCTTTGTAGAAATATTGCTGCGAGTTTAATTAATTTTTTAGCGGGTGTGGGAGCAGCAGCAGCTCTTTCAATTTTTGCTTTTGTTCTGCCAAGTTTAGTACATAAATAGTTTGAGCAACTATTAATTGGTTGAAAGTGTCGATCGTTTATCTCGTCTCTCACAAGATGACTTTGAAATACTCAAACAAAAAATAAAAGATAAAGGTTTGAAACTAATAGTTGCCGACTTACCAACAACTCATCATTTAATTCAAGAAGGTATAACAGGCGATATCTTGTATGTCATTAATGCGATGTTAATTGATTTACTGGCCACAATGGCAAGATTAGATAATGAAAAGAGGACAGAACGTATTAAACAAGGGTTGCTACGCTCAGGTTACAAACCTAAAGGTAAAGCACCCAATAAAGCAAAACATACACGAATTAAACAACTTTTAGCTTTAGACACGATGACCAAAGAAGAAATTTCAAAAGCTGTTGGTGTAGGCATTGCAACAGTTTATCGGGTTGCGAAGCTTAAAGAATAGATGTGATATGTGTCACATTTAATATTATTATTCGTTAATTATTTGACTTATTTTAATTCAAGTGTTTAATTTGTAACCAGACAAATCTGTATCTTTATATATAAAAAAAGAATTAATTTAGCTGGGTTTTGTAATTATAAATTGTTTTAATACAGCTACTTGATTGTATTAATGAGGCTGATAACATCAATATCTCATAGTTTTTACTTATATAATAAAAGTATTTTTATAAATTGCTCTTTTTATACACAATGGCCTTAGTCAATAGATATTGGCTCACCCTCTAGTGAATTTGCATATTATGCAGTTTTTCAGCTCAGCTGGTCTCTTCAGCTGAGCTTTTTTTATGGCCGCAAATAGTCTCTATATTTCTCTGCAAAGCGCCATCCTTTATTGTTGTGCCAATCTATAAACAACTGAATATCAAGTAATCTTTCTCTCTTTGTTGTGTCAGTTCCTTTACACCTCAATTGCTTTTGCGGTTTTTTTTCTCTTCTGTCAACGCTTTTCTATTTTCTAAATGCGGTTTCGCAAAACATTTATAAAATAAGGATCACTAGAGATGATTAATACAAACTATCAATCGACAATTTGGACACGTGCTGACGCTTTAAAAGTGAATGAAGATGATCCAACAACAACTCAGCCGATTGTTTCTGCAGATTTCCCTGTGATGAATGATGAACTCTTTATCTGGGATACCATGCCTTTACGTATTTTAGACGGTACTGTAGTTTCAATTGATGGCTGGTCAGTAATTTTCACCCTGACAGCAACTCGTAGCCCTGATGAGTTTAAAGATGCTAATGGCAATTATGATATCACAGCAGATTGGAATGATCGTCATGGTCGTGCACGTATTTGCTTTTGGTACAGCCGTGATGGAAAGAGCTGGGTCTTTGGCGGTCGTGTAATGAAAGAAGGGGTTTCTCCAACATCACGTGAGTGGGCAGGTACACCTATCTTACTAAACGATAAAGGTGATGTTGATTTGTACTATACCTGTGTGACACCAGGTGCAACGATTGCAAAAGTACGTGGTCGTTTAGTGACTTCTGATACAGGGGTGACGGTTGAAGGTTTCAGTACCGTTAAATCATTATTTTCAGCCGATGGAAAATACTATCAAACTGAAGCACAAAACCCATACTGGAACTTCCGTGATCCATGTCCATTCATTGATCCAAATGATGGTCGTTTGTATATGGTCTTTGAAGGCAATGTTGCAGGTGATCGCGGTTCGCATACGGTAGGGCCGGCTGAGCTCGGGAGTGTTCCACCTGGCCATACCGAAGTGGGCGGTGCACGTTACCAAGTAGGCTGTATTGGCTTAGCTGTTGCCACAGACCTTACTGGTGAGAATTGGCAGATTCTACCGCCGCTGGTGACTGCAGTTGGGGTAAATGACCAAACAGAACGTCCTCACTATGTGTTTAAAGACGGGAAGTACTATTTATTTACCATTAGTCATAAATACACGTATGCAGATGGGTTAACAGGTCCTGACGGAGTTTATGGTTTTGTCAGTGAGGATTTAACGGGTCCATATCGTCCAATGAATAGTTCAGGGCTAGTGTTAGGTAATCCGTCTTCGCAGCCATATCAAACGTATTCACATTATGTAATGCCAAATGGTTTAGTTACCTCTTTTATCGATTCGGTTCCATTGGCAGATGGCTCTTATCGTATTGGTGGTACAGAAGCGCCAACAGTGCGTATCGAACTGCAAGGAGATCGCTCTTTTGTACGTGAAACGCTTGATTATGGTTATATTCCTGCTATGCGTAACATTACTTTAAAGCGTCAAACAACGTCTACAGCCTCGACAGCTGTAGCAACTGAGGTCTGAGAGAATGCATGACATTCTACTCTGTAAGGTTTGCTTCAAGTTCTTCTTTTAGCAAGATGAAAGAGGAGGTCTCTATGTCCCATCAAGTACAGTTGTTAGAAGTGCTTCGGTTATGGTGGCAAGAGGGTATTACATTGAATGGAATTTTAATGTCTATCACGATTGCAGTATTACGGATGATGTACTCAGGTGCATCATGGACTGCCACAGTTTTTGAAGGGTTATTATGTGGAGCACTTTCGATGACCGCAGTGTCAACGATGGATTATTTTAATATCCCTAAAGATTTAACTGTTGCTATTGGAGGATTTATTGGGTTTATTGGGGTGAAAAAAGTATCTGTCCTCATTAACCGTATCTTAGATAAAAAGTTTAAATAACTTTCTAGTATTAAAAATCTCTTATCTCTTTTAGAAGGGGTAAGAGAGTTAAATAATAATCTCATATATGACACAATTTATTATAGGAAAATATTTAAGAAAAATAAGATGGAAATATTTTTTATTGGTTATATGTATTAGTAGTATTTTAATACTAAAATTTAGAATTAGAGAAATTAGTTGATTATTGGAAATTTTCATAAGAAAATCTTAGTGTTTTGTTTTGACTCAAATTGAAAAATTACTCTCAAATCTAATTATTAAATTAACTATGAGTAGTTTACATTGTATTTTTATTATATACAAAGACTTATGATTATTTTTTCTTAGATTTTTTCTTAGATTTATTTTGATATTTAAAGGAATATTCATTCATAATATGTACAACCCAGTACAATAGCTTATCAGCAAATATGTGATACAAGTTACATTTTAAACATCTAAAGAGTAGGAAAAATACACAATTAAAAGAATTATGTCACACATTTATAATACAATTTTATATAATTTAAAACTATTCTTGAACACTCATACATTTATCCTAGATAGTTTAAATTGTTAGAGTGAAAAATTAAGAATAGTAAATTTTAAATTCTATTTTTTGTGAAAAAAAGATTGGATAATATTATTTAAAATACATGGATGTTCTATTACTCATTAATTTTTATGAAATACATATCTAATCTTGGAATATTTTATTTTTACTTATTTGACTATGAAAGTAAAAAAGGAACATGAAACAATTCGATTGTTCAACATCCACTCTTATATATATTTTTATTTTTTTTAGTTATAATTTTCTATATCTTTATTAAATAAAAAGTAACAACTGTGAATAAAATATATAAAATTATTTGGAATACATCTTTAAATTGTTGGGTTATTACATCAGAAATAGGAAAATCGAGAAAAAAATCTAATAAAATTGTATGTTCTAGTATTTTTATTTCATTTATTAGTTTGACTTCTAGTCTATCAGCAGCACCCTATGATTATAGTGGGGCATACGGTAATACAGGAACGTCTACGGGAAGTACTAGTAGTTCAACAGGTAGCACTGGAACATCTACAGGCGGTACCAATACTTCAACCGGTAGTACAGGAACGTCTACGGGTGGTACCAATACTTCAACCGGTAGTACTGGAACGTCTACAGGCGGTACTAACACTTCAACCGGTAGCACTGGAACATCTACGGGTGGTACCAATACTTCAACCGGTAGTACAGGAACGTCTACAGGCGGTACCAATACTTCAACTGGTAGTACTGGAACGTCTACAGGCGGTACTAACACTTCAACCGGTACTACAGGAACGTCTACGGGTGGTACCAATACTTCAACCGGTAGTACAGGAACGTCTACAGGCGGTACTAACACTTCAACTGGTAGTACTGGAACATCTACGGGTGGTACCAATACTTCAACCGGTAGCACTGGAACATCTACAGGCGGTACTAACACTTCAACCGGTAGCACTGGAACATCTACGGGTGGTACCAATACTTCAACCGGTAGTACAGGAACGTCTACAGGCGGTACCAATACTTCAACTGGTAGTACTGGAACGTCTACAGGCGGTACTAACACTTCAACCGGTACTACAGGAACGTCTACGGGTGGTACCAATACTTCAACCGGTAGTACAGGAACGTCTACAGGCGGTACTAACACTTCAACTGGTAGTACTGGAACATCTACGGGTGGTACCAATACTTCAACCGGTAGCACTGGAACATCTACAGGCGGTACCAATACTTCAACCGGTAGTACAGGAACGTCTACAGGCGGTACTAACACTTCAACTGGTAGTACTGGAACATCTACGGGTGGTACCAATACTTCAACCGGTAGTACAGGAACGTCTACAGGCGGTACTAACACTTCAACCGGTAGCACTGGAACATCTACAGGCGGTACCAATACTTCAACCGGTAGTACAGGAACGTCTACAGGCGGTACTAACACTTCAACTGGTAGTACTGGAACATCTACGGGTGGTACCAATACTTCAACCGGTAGCACTGGAACGTCTACGGGTGGTACCAATACTTCAACCGGTAGTACAGGAACGTCTACAGGCGGTACTAACACTTCAACTGGTAGTACTGGAACATCTACGGGAAGTACTACATCAACTGGTAGTACAGGAACGTCTACAGGCAGTACGAACACTTCAACTGGTAGTACTGGAACATCTACGGGTGGTACCAATACTTCAACCGGTAGCACTGGAACATCTACGGGAAGTACTACATCAACTGGTAGTACTGGGACATCTACGGGCGGTGAATCTACGAAAGCTGTAAATAGTGATGGTAATATTAGTATTTCATCTGATGGCAACCAAACTACTTATGATTTAATGCCTAATATCAATGTAAATAGCGTGACTTTAGGAAATACGACATTAAATTCTTCAGGTCTGACAATAACAAATAAGTCAAATACAAATAAAATTACGGCTACTGGTTCTGTACTCACCGATGGATCTGGAAATACTGCAAGTTATGGTACTGCAAGATCTATTTTAACTGATGGATCTGGCAATAAAGCAATACGTACTGCTTCAAATACGACTTTTACAGACGGGTTTAGCGCATCTACTATAGGAGTAGATGGTTTAAGTATCTCTGGTGGTCCAAGTATAACTTCATCGGGTATAGATGCTGGGGGCCAATCTATTACTGGTGTTGCAGCAGGTGTGAATTCCACAGATGCGGTGAATAAAGGACAGCTAGATTCTACTGTAAAAGTATTTAACACCACAGTGAATAGTTTATCGAATGCATCCGTCCAATATGATAAAAATACAGATGGTTCGATCAATAAAGGGACTGTTACTTTAGCAGGCGGGACTACCGGAACCACAATAAAAAATGTAGCAAATGGCCAAATTTCTTCAGATTCAAAAGATGCTATTAATGGTGCACAAATTTCTGGTGTTTCAACAAGTATTCAGACAATCTTGGGTGGAAACGCAAAAACAGACTCTAATGGAAAAGTGACCTCATCGAACATAGGAGGTACAGGTCAAGATACAATTGATGGCGCAGTTTCAAGCTTAAAAGATCAAACGACCAAAGCAA
>NZ_CP113936.1:0-34963 GCF_029392135.1 Acinetobacter sp. ESL0695
TAAAAAATTTATCAGATGAAGAGCTACAGAAACTAATTAATCAAGAAGTCGAAGCAAAATAAATTAAGTTACTATCAATTAGAAAATTACAGTTAATACTCTGATTTTTATAATTTTATATACTCATAAATTAAAACTAATATAATCCATCTAAAGATGGATTATATACCTGTGCAAGGTGTCTCATGATTGATAGAAAGTAAATTTCTTAAGTAAGGTTGATCTTCAAAATTATATTTTGATGTTTCTTTTGAGAAATCACCCAATCTATATGCTATTTCTAGAACATTCGTTCCTACATCTGAGTGCCATGTATATGTGAATTTCCGATGGTTATAAGTACTCTTATGGTTCTAGCTAAACTATATAATATTTATCAACACTAGACATTAATAATCAATATTTTATATCTCTATTTTTATCCTTCCATTATTTTTTGATACTATCTTAAAATCAATCAAAGCTTTTGTAGTGATAGTAGAAATCTGTTTGATCCGAAATCATATTAATATTTTCAACAATAGTGTCTATCAGACCTATATTTTTTTGCTTGCTTCTATGAATTAAAAAAATCAACTGAAAGACACTTATGAAGCCTGTGTCAAAAAAACTTCTAGGGTCACTAGGCCCATAGCCATCTTTATTTTTGTCAATTTCTTTGCAAAGTTCTTTGAAATTTTTGTTAGTTGAGTCTATTTGTTTTTGATATTCTTGGTTTGCATCCACTGTGAAACTTGGAATATGTGCCAATAAATTCACATAGATTAATCTTGAGCTTAGCCCCTGATAATCTAGTGACGAAACGCTAAATTTATATGTCCTTTTGTTTTTATATTCTAATATCTCTTTAGATTTATTAAACTGAATACAGTCATTTTCCTTTAAATATCGCACGTGCCTATTGAGTTGAGTCTGAGATTTGACTAGCGATTCTGTAAAATCATTTAGTAAAGAATATCCATTTCCACCTTTAGACTGCTTAGTTAGTGGTCTCAATTTTACTTCTAAAAAAACTATTTTTTCATCGTTATAAATTACCATGTCTGATTCTAGTTCTTCAGATTTAATATCCAATCTAGACCGCATGTCTTTAGAGACTTTATATTTTTTCTCGCCAATGATGAAATTTTCATTTGTGCCATCTAATTGTGATTCAGCAAAACTTTCAATAAGGAAGCCCTGATCTTCTTTATTTCCTTTTTGGTAAAGTATTTCCGAAAGAACATGATAAAAACCAAGGTAAAAGAAATTATGGTTTAAAAAGAAAATATCTTTGTTTTTCATCCGCACAAATGGTTTGGTATTGTAATTAACACTACTGAAATCGTGAGTGAAATTAAAGTCCTGATTAACATTTTTATGCACCAGGAGAGATTGCATATCTATTTGGACTCTATCAGAATATTTTTCATCCAACTCCAACAGTTTCTCATTCACTTGAACAGGTATGTTAATCCCACACTCTAAAATATAGTGTGAAATTTCATGCAAGTAGTCAATTTCAGAATAATTATACTGATTCTTGACGTAGTCTATAAATGCAAAGAGAGATGAGGGGTCGTATTGTTCTATTTTAAATGCCTGATCACAAATAACTTGATTGCCGAGCAACTTCAAAAATTTTTTTGTATCACTGTACATATAGGAAATTTGTGAATGACTATATTTTTGAACACCGTAAAGTGAAACATAATGCTTGGCTAATTCAAATGTATCTTGAAGCAGTCTTTTTGCTTTATATTCCGAAATACCTGTTTGATATAAGTGTTTGAGTGCTTTATTGAAAATAAAGCCAAATGGGATGAGTATATCGGAAGATGCATCGGGAAATTTATAAATGTTTGAATTTTCCCATCGAGGAAGCAAACCGATTAAACCTATAACCCCTAATAGACCTAATTGCTTTAAATTTTCATCAATTTTTAAAGCCACTTTAGCCATACTATTAAATATTAAAGTGCCATCTTTAATAGTAATTTTGTAGCCTTTTTTTCTAAAATATTCAATTGATTTGAACAAACAGCTCATCTCATCACTATCAGAAGGTGTTAGCCCTATTGGTTTATATTCTTCTATAAAAGTTATTGTATAAGCATAGGCTTTAGTTAGGCGCTCTTGGTCAGCGGTATAAGCGTTCTCACAGTGTTTTGAGTTAAACATAAACTTCAAAACACTGTATATTTCAGAATGTTTTTTATTACTGCTGTTTTTATACTGAATATCAAATTTTTCCAATAATTTTAACGCCTGTGCGCGCGTAATTCCTTCGCCTTTAATTATCCCCTGAATATTTTCTTCGGATATTTTTTTCGTTAGTTCTACTTTATTTTGAATTGAATTTAAATACTTGTGAGCTTTTTTATGAATTTCAATAAAGTCATGAAATTTAAGCATAGACTTTTCCTCAGAAAGCGAAACAGAAACCAGTAACTAACCAAATATTTGTTCCTTTTTTTATTTCATGTGGAGACAGAACGTTCTGAATAAATATATCAGGATTCAATATAAGTTTAGATGCAACACTTTGGGCTTGGAAATGCCGAATGCCACAAAAAGAGAAAGGCTGTTTCAAATCATTAAATAAACTTGTCCTTTTATCATTGACAGATCGTGCTGCTGAAGACCATAGATGCTGGCCAAGTATAGCAAGGTTAGAGCAAGATACAGAACTAGACCGTAAAACCATATTAAGAATCCTTGCAGAACTACAAGAAGATGGCTTGATTAAAGACACTTTTGAAAGAAAGGGAGCGAGTAAACAAGTCAAAGTTTTTCGCTTAATTGGTGTAAATGGACGTGAGGAGACAGTCCCAAGGATGGGACAGGGAACCTCCCAATAGAACCTATCAAAGAATCTATAAATAAAAATAACTGGTTTTCGTTTAAAAAATTAAAAACAGAGCTTTCGTTTGTCACAAATTCAGACACTGCGCAAAAAATCGGCAAGGCATCTTGGTTTGAAAGAGAGAAAAATGCGTTTGAGCAATTCAATGCAGACAAAAATTTAAATGACAGTATGAAAATGTATTACTTCCTAGATTGGTTACTTAAGAACATGAGTAAGTACGAAAAGCCAATCTCATCTACGAATACAAAATCAAAAGCAAGTCATCAAAAAACAATGACTGAGAAACAAATTTATATGTTTGCTCAAAAACTTTCACAGTTACCAGAACTGGCAAGTATATGCAAAAGGTAACGAAAGCTATGAACAATTAGCAGCAAAAATCGCAAAAAAGCTAAGTGATCCGACTGAATGCAAAAAACTAGAGCCTTATTTGCGTGAAATTAGCTTCACAGACGCGATAAACGCATAAAGATAATCAACTCTACAGGCTATTAATAAAAATCGCTTGTGCGAAAAAATAGAAAGAAATAAGAGAAATAGAGAAAAATGGCAGACAACATCGACATTGCACAACGAAATCAACTGAACCAAGTTAAAGTTGCCTTCAAAAATTACGACATCCTATCACTTAAAGAATGTGAAAGATGTGTTGAATATATCCTTATACAATGTAAAGTATTGCATCGACTGTGCAATACATGCAGAAAAATAAAATAACAGATAGATGAAAACAAATATCATCAAGACAGCCATTCCTTTGTCCACATTGCAAAAAAATGCGTTTAACATCGAGCCACTTAGAGACTGAACTTTTTTGTGTATCATATTTTCAATGTACAAAGGTATTTTGTGGCTTTACAGCACGAGGTGAGTATGCAATTACGCATCAAGTATTCCCAAGTAGCACCCCAGATCCAAGCGTCAATCTGGGAACTTTTAGAAAAACTTGTTGAGTGTTTATTGTGTAGTAAAATGTAGTATTACAAAATAGGGGAAAAGACCCTCTAAAAGCCTTATAAATAGCGGTGTACAGTAATATACTGTAGTAGTCTGTTAGTGTCGGGAAATTGACACATTTGCACGTGGCAGGTGGGCGGGGCAACTGCGCTCGGCAGCTGTTGGATAGCTAATTATTTATTTTTTGATGATGTAAACACTGAAAAGATAATCAAAAAATTCACATTTAATTTTTAAACTAATGTCATAATAATACGGCCCTGAAAAAGTTCTTTTAGATGTTGTAATGTATAGAAAAATATAATGTATTAGGTGACATATGACAGAACCCATGACATTTGAAGCGTTTAAGTCATATTTAGCTAATATAGACCTAGATGGTATAGATTCAGAGCATACCTAATCTACATTGAAATTGGTTAAGTCATTCAATGCAAGTGGTCCGCATATGAACCGTTGGTGGATAATGACCCCTGTGAACTGGTCTTGTGTTTGTTGTAAAAGGACTAAGGCAGAAATCGTCAGGTTAAATAAAAATAATTATCTAACTTGCCAATTACATGAGCATCATGATCATATGAAGGATGTGGTTAAAGAACTTTTTGAAAAGTATTCTATTCAAAGAGAGCACATTGTGGCTGATGAACTTTCTGAAAAATTTGCAATCAAGGCTGCGTTCTCTTTATCTGCCTATGACAATACAGTTATTTGCTTTGATTGTAATAAGGCAGATGCCGATGCTAAAAAAATAGTGAAAGCGCATAAATATTTTTCCTTCTCATTACGTGAGATCGCAGAGTTTGTGAAGCCCAGACCAAATAAAGAACACGAGATTGATCCAGTACTTGTCCAACAAGTGTGTGAACTCGCTAAACCAATTTTTGAAATGAGAATGGACTTTGCTGAAAGATTTGCAAAAATTGCCGCCAAAAATCAAGATTGGTATCAATCTTCAGAAAGAACAGCCAAACAAATTGAACGACTTGCTAAATGGCATTTTGAACGCCATGGATTACATCAATTTGATAGATATTAACCAGATAGATGCTTTATAATACAGTACCATTTAAAGGTAACGGCAGCTCATGGAGGCTAAAAGAGAATCCAATTCTTAAAAAAAACCCTTCGGCCAATCAGCTTGCGCATCTTATTGCTACGCGAGGGAAATATTGGAATAGATATGAAGACAATTGGTTTTGTCCCTGCTGTTTAAGGAGCAAATATGATTGTGTGAGACCTTCAAAGAAAAATTCATGGATCTTTGAGGTTAAAACAGCCTCATTATTCTCACTCGAAGAGATGGACTTTAATTCTAACCCTGCTGCTATGTGCGTTGACTGTGTCGATATGGCATTAAATCTTGGAAGGGAGATTTAGATCTAAGCGGAAAACGTTCGATGGTAGAGCATCCTAGTTCTGTTATTAGCTTAAGAGAACTTCGTGATATTGTCATTGCTCGACCCCATTCTCAACATAAGTTTAAGAATGAAATCATTGATCGTATCATTCCTTGCATTGTAGAAAGAACTATTGATTTTTTGAATGGGTTGGCAGAGCAGAGTAAGGATTGTTGAGGAAATAGGGATGAAAAGTGAGGCTCCTATACAATTCCACCCATACTTTTTAAAAAATTCCAAAGCTACAATATTTGATAACTAATAGAATTAGAATCCCTAGAGTTTGATTAAAATGCTGCTGAACAATAAATTAAAAGTCCGATAATTAACTTAAATATAAATTGTTTTAGCGATAAAAACTGGTTAAATGTTTATTAAATAATCAGAACGACTTGTATAGTTTGAGATGAAAAAACGTTCAATGTTTGAGTGATAAATAATCTTAAATTCACAAAAAATATGAAATTAATCACATAAAATATGTTTTTATATAATTTTATTAAGCGTTTTTAGTTATATATATAAAGTCTTTTTAAATATGAGTCCCATCAACGATACTGGATTCAGTCAAGTTATTTGGCTCACCCTCTAGCGATTTTTAGTTTTTGTATGCCTAACCAGTCTTTTGGTTAGGCATTTTTTTATGGGAAATTTTAAATTAATGTGATTAATTCAACTAAAAAAATAAATAATGTGCTTTGTTTATTTTTATTATGTTGTAACTGTATAATCTATTCTTTATTTAAATAACTTTTTCTAATGATCAGTGATGTTTTTTCTCTTTTAGAAAGTTTGGGGTTTGGATATCAAACACGAGCGATTCACGCTCAATTCTCAAGTCCGCTACTTAATCCACAACTTTTTATACAACGCATCGATGGCCACCATGAAATCAATAAAGGCCTGAGTTGTGAACTCATTTGTTTGTCGATTAATCCTGCGATTCCACTCAAAGAATTTATAGGGTGCCGTGTGGCAGTTGATCAAATTACAGATCTAGGTCAGTTATTTAGAACAACAGGAATTATTGTAGAAGCCTCACAAGGACAACATGATGGTTCATTGAGTGTCTACAAACTTAAAATTCAAGATGCAACCTCTCTTTAGCAGAAGCGTCGCAATAGTCGAGTATTTATGAATAAATCTGTGTTAGATATTACACAGATCTTATTTAAAGAATGGCAAGAGAAAAGTCCATTATTTGCATCGAGTTTAATGCTCGACATGAGTGGTCTGAGTAAAGCCTATGATGTACGACCGTTCATCATGCAAAGTGCTGTAGAAACAGAATATGAGTTTCTAACCCGTTTATGGCGAAGTGAAGGGATTAATTGGTTAATTGATGAAAGCCAAGCATTTGTATTGCATAACAAAGATCAAATCCAAGCACAGAAACTGCGTTTAATTGATGCCAATGCCCAGTTTAAAGCATTAGATCGTCAACTGATTCGCTTTCATCGTAGTGATGCGACAGAAACATTCGATACCATTACCAGTCTGACGGCTTCTCGTCAGCTTCAGCCAAGTACGGTGCATGTACAAAGATGGCAACCGCAATATTTAGAACAAGAAGATGGTGCAGGTTCAGTCTTATCTTTAGGTGAGCAAAGTGGTCAATATGACAATGCCACACTCAGCTTAGAAGATGCTTGGCATGTGAGCCCAGCATGGGTGGGAGATCTGAATGGTGAAGATGGTGTAACACCATCAAGCCATCAACAAGTTGAGGTATTGAACAGCCATTTATCCGATCAGAACCGCTTAAAGTCAAAATACTTTACTGCACATAGTACCGTACGTGATGCGCAAGTGGGTTATTGGTTTAAACTGAATGGCCACCCTGAAATAGATCTACACACAGGTTCAGACCAAGATTTTCTTATTTTAAGCAAACACTTCTATAACCAAAACAACTTACCCAAGGCAATACCTTAACACTCATCAGACGTGAGATTAAGGTGGTGCCTGAGTATCATCCTGAACAGCATAAACCGATAGTACATGTTCAACGTGCGCAGGTAGTGGGTGTTGAAGGTGAAGAGATTCATGTTGATTCATGGGGTCGAATTAAAGTTCGTTTCTTATTTAGTCGTGCAGAAGACAACAGCCATGATGGAGGTGCTGGTAGCAACCAAAGCGATACTGACTCTGCATGGGTAGATGTACTTACCCCTTGGGCAGGTGAAGGCTACGGTGCCAGATTCCTTCCGCGTGTTGGTGAGATAGTTGTCGTTGACTTCTTTGATGGCAACATTGACCGCCCCTTTGTGACAAGTCGCTTGCATGAAGCAGAGCGTCACCCGACACAGTTTGATCAGACTGGTCCGCTTCCCGAAACCAAAAGTTTAAGTGGTATACGTTCACAAGAGATCAAAGGGTCGGGTTATAACCGACTGCGTTTTGATGATACTCACGGACAGATTAGTGCCCAGTTACAAAGTAGTCATGCATCGAGTCAACTTAATTTAGGGCAACTCAGCCATCCTAAATCACAAGCGACCAGTGATAGTCGAGGAGAAGGTTTTGAGTTAAGAACAGATGCTTATGGGGCTGTTCGCGCAAGTAAGGGATTGATGTTTTCGACATATGATCGAAATACAGCAAGTAAAGATCAACTAAGTATAGAAGAAACGAAAAAGCATTTAGAAAATCATTTAAATGCGGCACAAGGTTTAGATCAAATTGCTCAACAACATCATGCAGAGCCTTTAGAAGCATTAAATGCGCTTCAGCAGTTCATTGGGAAATTAGAAAAAGAGGATGAATCACAAGCAGAAGCGTTTAAAGAGGCACTTATGATTCTTGCTACACCAAAAACTCTAGCACTTTCGGCGCAAAAAGATATAAATATGAGTACGCATCAGAGTTTAGTTGCAAATGCTCAAGACAAAATTAGTTTATTTGCAGCAAATAAAGAAGCCAAGATTTATACAGGCCAGGGGAAAATTGAGCTCCAAGCTCAAAACAATGGTATAGATATCTTTAGTAAAAAAGATATTGAAATTGCATCAACTGAAGGCGCACTTCATATTGTTGCAACCAAAGGTATTACGTTTACAGTGGGTGATACACAATTTAATCTCACGCCATCTGGTTTTAGCCTCGTGACCAACGGTGCAGCAGATTACAAATCTGCCCAACATAAATTTGCAGGGCCATCCCCTGTTAAATCAGTCCTTCCAATATTCCCTATTGTAAACTTAAAACCGAATGATTGAGTGCTAGAGCATTTGCATAGTGACGGCAAGCCTGTACAGGGTCTTTGACGTTCTATTTGCAGATGGTACTCGCAGAACAGGTAAATTAGACAAGAGCGGTAAAGCGGTTCTCAAAGCCGTTCCTCAAGGTAAAGCAGTTGTTCAGTACGGTGAAGATCAAGGCGATCATCAGTTTAAAGCAAGTCCGAATGAGGACTGGTTTAAAACCTTAAAGCATACGTCTTCAACAACGAATAACTAAGGGAGGAATCTGCATGGAACAACCACAAAATAGTCAGTTCTGGCAAGAAATTGCAAAACACCCAGAAGCTGTTCAAAAGTCGTTTTGGTACGGTGCTAAAGATTTAGCCACTTTCTTGGGTGATGAACCTCAACTGTATCGGACATACCTGAAATACGATCAAAGCAAACCAAGCCCTAATTGGCCTTGGTGGAAGAAGATCGTTTTTTACTATAGCCAAAGTGAATATAATCAAACCATTAATCAACACAATATGGTTGTTTCTATTCAGGAAAATTCCAGTTGGATTTATGGCGTATTACAAGGCGATTTTAATAAAAACCCTACATTGTCACAGATTCTGGTGGGAGGTGTAATTAGCCTTATACCAGTGGTTGACCAAGTGTGTGATATTCGGGATCTGATTTCTAATCTCATCACACTGTCCGATGAAAAAGCCCAAACTCCCGAAAACTACATGGCATTATCGCTGACAGCGATTGGTTTAATCCCTGAATTGGGTTCTATTTTAAAAACTACGGTTAAATCGATACAGGCAAAAGCAACCACAAAGCTTTCCTCGATGAAAACCATGGAATCCCTCGAAACAGTAGCCTATAAAGTGGGTGGGGCATGTCCTTGGGGACGATCTCCTGAAAGATGGCTGCGTAGTCAACCATGGGCACAAGTGGCGAAAGATGCATATCGCTGTATAAAATCGAATATTGAGCGCCTAACAGAAATACTTACCCATTACGTGCATCGTGCAACAGGGATTTTTAAACAAAAAATAGCGCAACTGATTAACACGCTTTCTCAAGTGAGTCGTTCAATAGAAAAATATATTCAACAATTGTGTGAAAATATTCGTATTCGAGTTACTGAACTTCTGCCTCAACCTAGACTTGCCATGGCGGGGCATCCTCCTCCAAAAGGCATGTCGAATACACCAACAAATCGTTATGAAGTCAATACTGCAGGTGCGCATCCAACGCAGGCACGTCATCAACAGAAAGAAGAAAAGCCTGAGAGAGATAAGACCAAAGAAAACTCTAAAGACGATACGTGTATATTAAGACCATACAAACCTGATACGTGTAAGCCTAAAGGGAAGACCGGACACCATGTCGTTCCAGATCGTTGTTTTAGATTAGGTACAAGGAAAGGATCTGGACGTGGTCAAATTGATGGAAGTTTGACTGAAGCAGAAGGCTTAGTGGTTTGTATGGAGGGTGCAACACCCAAGAAAACAAATCAACATGGAAAAATTCACGAAAAACATGATGGTTTTGAGAGAGAGTTAAAAGAACTATTTAAACCTAGAGGTACTGCACCACTAATTGAGGTCGAAGTTGCTTGTACAAAATCGGTTGCATGGGTCTTAAAAAAATGTAATGCAGTCAGCCTTGCTACTCAGTTAAGAACCTATCATCAAAGCAAAGGCATGGGGCCAGACTTTGTGGTGAGAGTAGATAATAAAGGTGTCGATGCAAGAAAATTAAATGTAGATCAGTTTGGAAGTCGAACTGAAAAAAGTTATGAAGGATTCTAAGATGATTAGTACAATTACATATGCAACAGGTGTGGCAATTAGTAAAGATAATTTTTATTTAGCTTCTGTTTTAGATGCGCTAGATCATTGGGATTATTATGCCCGTATGTTTGTATATAAGCACAAAGAAAGTGGTAAAAGTAAGTGGACATATCATGACTTAGATGGTTGGGGATTAGTTTCGACAGCTTTTAATGAAGATCCTAGACAACTGATTACTCTAAACTCTGAAGGAGATATTGAAGTCTACACAGCAGGAAATGTAAATTATAGTAAAGTTATTCCAAATCAAGAAGATCATTTAATCTATGGTTCATTCACATGCCTAAAAGTTTTAGACTTTGGAATATATGTTTGTGGAAGTGGTGGAAAGGTATATCAGCGTACTTCGGAAGGTTGGGGTAATATTAGTTTTAATTTAGAAGAACCAATTATAGATACACGGAAAACTATAAGAGAAGATTTTTTTGATCTAAATAAAAGGTCAGGTTATGAAATATCTTTATATGGTCTTGCTGGTTTTGCAGAAGACCAATTATATGTTTGTGGTCGTAAAGGCGATCGAGGTTTTATCGCCTATTTTAATGGAGAGCAGTGGGTTGAGATTGATGCCAAAACCCCTTCCACGTTAAATGATATTTGTATTTGCGAAAATCAAACTGATGTAATTATTACTGGTGAATATGGTACTTTACTCCAAGGTAATGTCCAATCAGGTTTTAAAAACTTAAAAGATATGGGCATTAGTACGCCATTTTATAAAGCAGCTTACTACAATGATGTACTTTATATTACTTCTGAGGATGGACTATTCCGTTATGAGAACAACATCTATAGTAAAGTTAACGAAGTTAAAAACATACGAGGTACATCTTATATAGAAGCGAAAGAAGGTGTGTTATGGGTAGTTGCAGATAAAGAGTTAATACGTTTTGATGGTGAAAATTGGGAAATTATTCATCATCCTGATAACGAAGAAGAAACAAGTAACCGTTTGAAATGTTATGCAGGAGATCGATGCCCTGAGTCAGGGGATTGGTATAGCCCCCACCAAGTAGAAAAACGCTATTTTGCTAAAGGTGATGTTATGCCTGAAATAGAAAACAATACATGGGGTGAAACAATTTGGTATTTAGATATTTAATGCGTGTAGCTAAGATTCAATTAGAATAAGCAATAAGCAAAGCTAAAATGAAACCTTGGTTCTACACTTTTAATTTCTTAATGGTGCAGGACATTACATTGTATGGCTTCCTAAATACAGTCCTGACTATAATCCTATCGAGAAAATGTTGTTACGAATCAAAACGATTCGTAACAAATTTAGAGTGCTCACTATCCATGATTTATTTAAAATATACTGTAATAATTGCTTTCATATTTAGCTATATCAAACGTAAAGGAATAAAGCTAGTCGAATTACAGAGCTCGAATTACCTAATATTAAAGAGGTACGTGAAAAACAAGTCTGAGAAAAAAAGAGTTTACTACATGTCTACATATTAGCCCTAGCACCTTATAAAATTGGGAGCAGGGCGGTCGACAATATTAAACAGGACTGGCAGCAACATTAATTTGTATTCTGGACTCTCATCCAAATCCTATTCAAAGAACGAAAGCTTAGCTCTCGTTCTTTTTTACTTCAGATAATCAATATTATGTTAATTTTACGTTAGCTTTAGAGAGACTTTTTGTCTAGGATCAATGCTCATTTAGACTAATATATATAGAAATCACCTTTCATATAAATTTGAGCATTTCTTTTCGTATAAAGTTCAGTAGTATTTTTTTGTTTAATACATCCAAAACTTGATATGCCAGCAAAATGCTTAATTCGAACCTCAGTTCCATAAAATATTTTTGAAGCAACATTGCCTTGAACTGAACATGCATAAGTCAGACAAGACCCTCCCGAAACAGCTATAGAATTGTGTATTTCTTTTGGTGTTAGATATATTATTGAGATATCAGAATCGTTATTACCCTTACTAACAATTGCAACTTTAGGTATTGTTATTGAATTTCTAATTTGTTCACTATCCATAACAGCCGAAGATTTATCTTTTATTTTCATCATAACTCCAGCATGTATTCTTATTAGCTCTAGATCTTCCAATAAATCAGGCATTTTTAGTAGAGTATCTCGATCTTCATTTCCTGTAATATTAAGGCTCTTTGCATCTATGATAACCATTGGAACAACAGCATCAATACAACTAACTTCAATACCATTAATTATATCTACCTGACTTCCTGTAGGAAATGGACCACTTGTTAGAGACCCTTCAGGATTAGCAAAGAAGATATCTACTTCTGGATACTCATTATTTACACCTGGTATTCGGCAATAACTAAAAATCTCATTTTTCTTTGGAAGTTCACATAATATTTTTTTTTGTGTATTCGTATTATAGATATTAATTTTATTATTAACATCTATAAGCTGATTAGTGACACCTAAATCATCTAAAACCAAGGGAATAGCTGTTGTCATATTGCCACAATTAACTTCCCATGAAACATTGTTACTCGAAGACTCCAATTGCAAGAATGTACTAAAAACTACTTTACTATCTACGTCTATATCTATTATGAAACACTTATTCCCTGTGCTTTTACCCTTACCAATTCCTTCTATCTGATTGCTATCGACCGTTTCTCCTTCTTTCCGAGGTACCCCAAATATTTTTCTTACAATTGCATTGATTTTTTCTTTATCATCGGGCAAATCTTTTTTCTGTATGATAACACCTGAGGAGGTACCTCCTCTAACATAATATAATGGTATTCTATTCATTTTCCGCCATCCTTGCTTAGTGGTTTTATAAGGGAGTTTAGTGCATTAACATCCTTTGAATATGAAAGGCCAAACTTCCACGAAGATTGAAAAGTTCTCTTATTGTATGTAAAAAATATTCTGTCCCATATAGGAAATATAAAGGCATAGTTACTCTGGTTATTCTTTATATCTTCATCATGGTGTGGCTCATGAAAACTTGGAGTTGTGACAAATAAGGCTAATATCTTTTCTAAATTTATAGGTAGTTTAAATCGTGAGTGATGATATGTTGCAAATACAAATGCTATCAAGGAATGAATCGCGATTGCTTCTTGTCCAATCCCAAATATATAAATAACTAAACAACTAACTAGAGTATGGAAAAAAGCTTCTAAAAAATGAACTCTAAGGGAAGTACTAACATCTAAAATCTCATCTAGATGATGTATTTCATGAAATCTCCATAAGAATTCAATTTCATGACTAGCTCTATGAAAAATATACCCAGCAAAATCTAGTATAAAAATGCTCAAAACTATAGATATAAGAGGACTCAGATTGGCTAAAAAATGAGTACTGTATTTGGATGCTAAATTAACTATTGAAATAAGAAATATTATTGATATTAACTTTGTAGCTATAAAGTTTAATAAATTTGTTTTCCAATGTTCTTTAGCCTCTATTCTTTTAACGTAATTTTTGTGATAAAAAATTAATTCTAAAAAGAAAATCCCAAAAAACCAAATAACTAACCAGTTATCTTTAAGTAATTGCATTATACATCCTGTATAAAAATCATCCTTTAATACTATTTAACATTGCTTTCTTTAAAATTACTTAAAGGTAATTCAGACATTTATACATCCCTGTTTAACATAATGGTAGGTTAAACGAAAAGGGAGTTATTGGCTCCCTTTTGAGCATTTCGGATAAGCTGTATTATGTTAAGTTTAGAGAAAGGAAACGATGCTAGTCTATTTAATAGCCTCTGTTTTGAGCCATTTTTCAAAAATCACTAATGTAGTGTTATTAATCCCTTTTTCTAAAGGTTTTACCAAACAAAATTGTTTTTTGAGTATTTTAGATTCTGGCCATGGTGCTATTAAGAGACCATTTTTTAATTCATTCTCAACATAGATAGATGGTACAAGGGCAATACCTAAACCAGCCAATGCTGCTGAAATGGCCATTTCATGAAGGTCATATCGAACGCCTTGTGCAGGATATTTAAATGAGATGCCATATTCCCTTGCATATTCTTCCCAGGCTTCAGGATTTTGATGTCGATGGATACGAGGTAGTTCTAGTAATTGCTCTTTAAGTTCAGAATCTACTAATAACATAGGATGACATACAGGAATTAAATGCTCTTCAAGTAAGTTTTGTGTATGCATACCCGCCCATGCTGAGTTTTCAAAATGAATCGCAGCATCAAAACCACTCCCTGTCAAAATAAAGGGATCAGTTCGAACGGTAATATTTAACATAATATCAGGATATTTTTTCTGAAAATCTCCTAATCGTGGAATTAGCCAACGGCTAGCAAAAGTTGGAAGTACAGATATTTCTAAACTTTTTGTTCCTTCAGGTAATCCTTGAATATATTGTGTATTTCTATCCAATCTATCAAGTGTTTCACGAACATGATGTGCATAATTTTGACCAACAGCATTAAGCTTTACTCGACTACCAACACGATCAAATAGCTTACAATTTAAAAGCGATTCCAAACGACCAATTTGTCTGCTAATGGCACCCTCAGTTAGTGAAAGCTCTTCAGCTGCACGCGCAAAATTGCCATGCCTTGCTGCTGCTTCGAAAGCTTGTAAGGAACTACTACTTGGTATTTTTCTACGCATTACAGTAACCTAATATAATTTCACTATTTAGTGAGTAAATATCACTAAATAGTGAAATTATATCGCTTTATATATAAAAAATAGCAATTATGATGAGTTTATATCAACAATAACTATCTCTTTTTAGCTTTTACACTAAGGTGAATACATGTTGTACACGGTAGAATGTAGTTATGCCGATAAGAATACTGAACAAGAATGGAATGATTTTTATAGCAAAGAAAAGCTACCTGCTCTTATTTCAGTTAAAGGGTTTATAACATCACAGAGATTCAAAGCACTAACGCCAAATTGTCCTACCTATCTTGCTATTCATACAATTCAAGATGAGAGCGTGATTACCAGCGATGAATATAAACAAAAGGGTGGAGGGAACTTTGCACGTTGGCAAGCTAATATCACTAATTGGCATCGTAATATTTATGAAAATAATGAAATCGTACCTGAAATATTTGCAGATCAAATTTTACTATTAAGTACTCATTTATTATATATGGATGCATTTAAGCTTAAGCCCATAAAAATGCAAAGTGTTGCTCTAGGTCATTCATTAAATTATCGAATGGCTTATGTTTTGCAGCGTAATCAAGCTGAACTGATTGGAAATATTGCTGATATTCATATATATGAACCTATCACAATTCAATTGAAAACTTTATCTAATATTCAACTGTGTAATGAGGTTTGAAGTATGCCAAATCTTACATTTTATGTTTCAAAAGAGCTATTGGAAAAAATGAAAGATATGACTTCACTGACACAAAATTGCTTATCATTATGTGTTAAAACCCTTGGAGCAGAGCTAGAAAAAGTACATATAATTTATATTCCAGCTCAACTAGGTTATGGCCACCCAATATATGTTGAATTAATTTATCGTTTTTTGGTGAGCCGATCATCTGAAGTAATGACTACTTTTATGTGCGAACTTGATCAAATTGTTCAAAACCTTTTTGAGGCTATACCAGGCATCAGGTGTTTTGCTTGTCCCCCCCAACAGCTTTATGCCTATAATTAAAAAATTGGAAATATTAATGAATCTATTAGCATCCAAATCAAAGCAAATTGGTGATTTTTTAGTAACTGTTTTGAATGATGGTGAAATGAATGTCAATCTTACATTTCTATCGGGAATTGATGAAAAATCTGCTGCAAAAATACAAACAGAAGCAGGTATTAGTAATGTAGAACAAATTGATATTAACTGCTATTTAATCCAAGGTCATGGCCAAACTATTTTAATCGATTCAGGAACAGGTGGTCTGAATGATACTGGTGGATTACTGTTAAAAAATTTAGCCCGAATGGGTATTACTCCAAATGACATTGACTCTATTCTAATTACTCATGCACATCCTGATCATATTGGTGGATTACTTAATAATGAAGGTGAGCCTATTTATAAAAATGCCAAAATTTATTTACATGCATTAGAGATTGAATATTGGCAGAATGATCAGGCTTTAGAACAAGCAACTGAACGAGGAAAACGGAATTTTTCTTTAGTTCGTCGTACATTGAAAGCCTATTCACAAAAAATCAATATATTTGATAAAAATGAACCAATTGCTGGTATCTCTCCTATTTTTCTCCCAGGACATACACCAGGACATACCGGGTTTAAAATTGGAAAAGGTGAAAGTAGTCTATTAATTTGGGCAGATATTGTACATTTTCCACATATCCAATTACCTGATCCAACCATTTCAATTGTATTCGACTATGATAAAGAACAAGCTAAAGTTACAAGACAGAATCTATTAGAAAAAGTAGTCAAGGAAAGGCAGTTGATTGCAGGTATGCATACCAAAAAATCAGGATTTGCTTATATTTATAATTCAGACCAACAGAATAGCTATAAAATTTCATACCTAAATTAAATCAAGTTAATGTAATAGAAATTTAAATGAATTGGGAGCTAATAGCTCCCAATTCATTTAAATTTCTATAATCAGTATTATGTTAATTTTAGGTAATCTTAAGAAAGAGTCTAAGATAAAGCTGTAGTTAATTTTTTAACCACTTTATCAGTATAATGATAGTTAATATCCTTAATGACCCCATCAGTAATAGTATAAAGTAAATCTGGAACCTTCTCTGGAGTCATCACTATTGAGACTTTCTTCAGGAAAAAATCTTCAAGATCATTGAATGCTTCTGTTCCTCTAAACTCTTCTCCACTTTCTAGATCACCTAAAATTGTATCTCTTAAATAAATTTCTCTAGCATTTCTTCTCACTAAACAGAATCTAAAATTAATTTCCATATATTCTTCTCTAGAAGAAATAATTTTCTTTTTAAGTGCATAATGATATAGATTTGTGAATCCATCAATAACCTTATATCTAATATCTTTATATTTACAGCTCCCTGACTTAAATTCTAAAAAGTAAAGCGTATCATTAGAAGCTCTATAAATAAGACAATCTGCTGATTTATTTTTACTTTTACTATTCTTTAAATTCTGACATTGATTATCAATCTTATCAAAATCTAAAATACCAACATCACATTCTATAAAATGCTGATCATTATCATCATCATAACTGCAACTAGTTATATTTTCATTAAGACCTATTGCAAAATCTTTACATAACTCATCATAAATTAATTTAGCTTTAGTAGTCATCTTTTAACCCTGATAACTCATTATTCAAATCTCTTAAAGGTTGTGCAAGTACATTAATTATCTGAGAAATGTCTTTATCTTTTTCAGAAAAAATAATTTCATTATTATCACAATCTCGTTGAGCTAAATAAAAATTAACAGGTAAGTTATATTTATCTGAATAGCCTCTTAAACATTCAACCATATAAGGACTATGAGTATTTATTAAAATATTAGCCCCAGAACTACATAATTCAGCTATTACTTCAGCATATTTTTTTTGCCACGCTGGATGTAAATTCGTCTCTGGTTCATCAAGAATCAGTAAAGTATCATTATTTATATAATCACCATTAAGCAATAAATCTAGAATAGCTAAAGATTTAACACCCGAAGAAATATTATTAATATCAAAAATTTTATTATCTTTTTTCTTAAATACAAATCCATGTTCTTTCTGCATGTAATACAAACTTCCATCAAAAAAATTACTTATAAATCTTGTATTTAACTTATCATTGTTTTTTGATTTTTTGATATCCTTATCTAAATCAACCGCACTCTCTATTTTAGAAATTGAGAATCCATCTTCTAGTTGAAACGTAAATAAATCATCAGATATTTCATGACCTTCTTGAATAGATGAATTTTTTAATTTTTTCCATAAATCCATTACGTGATAAGGAACACCAATGTTTCTAAATTTTTTATTGGTTCCAAGTGAGTTTAAAATAGAGTTAGAAAAGATAGTTGGTAAATATTGTAATATTGCTGGGTTTTCTACAATTGTAACATCTCTAAAATTAGGTACACCAAAACGTGAATATGAAGTTTTATTACGTCTAGAAAATTTAAATTTTAATGAGAAACTATTATTATCATCATTATTTTCGATAGATTTTAGAACAACATTAGAGTTTTTAGCCCCATATCTAACAGCATTGTTTCTAAATTCATTGTTTATAATATCAAATAATCCATCTGATGATCGATATTCAAGGTTTATATCCTTTTCATAAAAATCACTGATAATATATTTCAATTTTTCTAAAAATTCTTTTTCTTCGCCATCATTCGTATTAAATATAAAATAATCTATTTTCGCTAAAATTTTTTCATGATCATATCTCCTAGAATCCATACGCATTCTAGAAAAGAAAGCTATAACTTCTCTATTCTCAAATAAAGATGAATGATCCCTTAATGTGGTATAAATCCAATGATATAATAGATTGCTTCTAGGGTTTTCTCTTTGAAAAACCTCAGTATAAGTATTACATGACTGAATAAGAGCAAACATTAATTTTCCAACAGTACTTTTTCCGACATCATTTTGACCAGAAATAACTGTTAAATTCTTAAAATTTATGGACGCTTGTTTGATATCACCAATATTTTCAAAGAATAAATTCATAACTTAATATACACCTTAATTTGGTTTTTAGTATATCTTATCTACTTACATTTAGATCATTTTACCCATGTCTAATCAATCATATTTGTTTTTTTAGAGCAAATTTTTCTCATTTTAAGGTCTTTATTTAACACAAAGTCTCTTATGTGAAGCTTGCAAACCATTGTGAATATCTATATCAATATGATTGAGAGTAGCTATAAATTTCAACCGTTTACAGGCATATAAAAAATGAATTATATTGAACAAATAGAAGAGTCTCCAGCTAAATTGATAGTACTAGCTTTGACAGTAAATTTGACAATTTTATCTTGGATATTTGATCGCTTTCTCGACACGAACCTAATTGCATTTAGCCTTAATCATCATGACGGTGATATTCTAATATTCACAATAATAGTACTCCTTATTCTTACATATATAACTGCAGGTAAGTCAGGATTATTAATGAAGCTCTTTTCATTTTTTGACTAGGGGATGCTGGTAATGTTCCCCAAAATTAACCGAATTTGAGAGTAGAAAATACAATACTTAACATAATGGTAAGTTAGACGAAAAGGGAGCTAATAGCTCCATTTTGAGCATTTCGGATAAGCTGTATTATATTAATTTTAGGAAAAATAAATAACTCTTTATTCCCCATCATCCCAACTATTTAAAAAATTAGCTAAAATATCACCATGACAGTCAAATGGCTTACAAAAACACCCTAACCTTTTCCCAGCTAATTTGTATACATCATCTTTTTTTACTTTCAATAAAATATCTCTATCAAAGTCATATTTAAAAGAAAGGATAACATTTTTCCTATCTTCCTCATCATGAGTAGTCATAGCGTATGGATTCCCCCAAGGAGAGCCACGACCGATATATTCATATACATCATTTTTTCTAATAGATTTATACTGCATCTCAGTATCTATATTAATAACTCTAGTAATTTTTATTTGGATAATTCTTAGAGGAATATTTAATAATCTAATATATTCCTCATCATCATTAAAAATCTCATTGTCTTTAAAAATTACAGCATGTGTAAACTCTACACCTTTCCAATCAGGAAGATAAGAAACTTCAATACAATCCCTATTATGCTCTTGATAAAATTTTAGCAACTCATTCGGGCTATTGGTTGTAATCTTAAAATTCATCAGACTACTACTAATCCGATCTAACTTTCTTTCTAATTTGCTATAACAGTTAAATTCTTCAGGTAAAAGAACTAGAAGGTGATTCATAATTAATAAAGATCCACTGTAATATGTTGTCCACTATCGTGTTTCTTTAGATATTCAATAACCAATCGACGATGACATTGATGGGGTAAATGCTCACTACAAAGCAAGCAACCATCTTCAAATTGCAAAAGATTGATATGCTTTTCAATATTTCTTTGAGCCATTAATGTCATAAATTCTTCTTCGTACTGAGCCCAGACAATTTCACCCTTTTTATAAGGTTTTAAAATTTCATCTGTAGGCGCTAGATCGGGTATATGTTCATACTCGCAATTACATATTTCACGTAAGAAAAATATTAAATCATCTCTTTTAGCAAATCCTGCCAGTTGGGAAATATTGTTTAATCTTACATCAATAACTTTCTTCACTTGATTGCTTTTAAGCAAATTAAAAAAATTTTTAGCATTCTTCTTGGTAAAACCAATAGTATATATAGTCATAGCAACCTTTTAATTAATAAATAATTGAAGCTACTAATTTATAACAATAATAATCGGTATGTATCTCTCCAAGGCTAATACATAATATAGCTTTTTTAAAAAAGCATTCGTTGTTCTCTTCAATTATAGGAAAAAATTCACGGCCTGTCACTGCTAGATCATACTCTATTCCATTATACATAAATTTAGCTCTACCCTTTTTTTTGTCATTTTTTTCAACCACATAAAGATTTAAATTTTCAACTTTTATTAAATATAAAGAACTATCTATTTTGATTTTATTAGCACTAATATCATGATAACTTATGCGATTTCCATCCCCCCATAAGTCTTTTGGATAATCTAAGTAGTTTAGAGCATCATCTAATGAAATCTTGTAATGATCAGTCCACTGACTTCTATTTATAACCCAGTTTTCGGGTTGATGTTTTAATGGTGCAGAATGTGATACATCTATTTTTATTTTCTGTAATACTTTTAGATTCCAAGTTTTATTAGTTTTTTGGTTCAAAATTTTTGTCTGATCAACGGGAATTTCACCACCATTGTTATCATATACTGGACGCACCCATTCTTTACTGTTTATATACTTACCAGCAACACAAGAATTTTTATGTTTAACTGAATTGGCAAATACAACTATTTCTTTAATCATAATAACTTCTAAATTTTATATTCATTTTAATAGATTATAGCTAGTTACTTATTAAAATCTATCTTTATATTACTAGACCAAAGTCTTTAGATTTAACATAAAAATCCCTTATGCGAAGCAAAAAATGAGAGCTAATAGCTCTCATTTTTTATACATGTTGTACCGTAATTTTTAAGCCAAGCGCATTCACTACACGATTGATCGTATCGAAACGAGGTGCAGAATCATGGCGAAGAGCTTTATACAGCGCTTCACGACCAATTCCTGCTTCTTTGGCAATCTGTGTCATACCTCTAGCTTTGGCAATGACACCAAGAGCATGAGCTAATTCAGCAGGATCATTGTCTTCAAGAACCATATTGAGATAAATCACAATATCTTCTTCAGTTTTGAGCGACTCAGCCATATCAAAACTTGGTAAATCAGCAACTTTAACCATTTTAATTCTCCAATGTTTTCGACAGTTTGACTGCTCGATCAATGTCTTTACTCTGAGTAGATTTTTCACCACCACCAAGCATGACAATCACAACGTCACCATGTTGGATGTAGTACATCCGCCAACCAGCACCAAAGAACTCTCTCATTTCCCATACACCTTCTTGAAGTGGCTTAATGTCACCCCAATTGCCACGTTGAACCTTATCTAATCGGCGATTCAAACGAATTCGGGTCATATTGTCTTTAAGACCATCTAGCCATTCATCAAATTCTGGCAGACGTTTAATTTCAATCATGAGTATTCCTTAACCTTCTTACAATATTGTATTCGATCGAATACATTTTGCAAGAAAAATTATCCCGATATTTGTCCGCAGGAAATGGGGATAATTTCAGAAATGAAGGCCTTAAGAAATCGTAAAAAGTTGCGATTTTGACTATTTTTTTAACCAATTTTATTGGCGGAATATGACAAAAGCGTTTAAAAAAAAGCCGAGATGTTTCCGAGTCGGCTTTTCTTCTATTTTTGGCATTATGTAAAATGTTTAAGGCACTGATTACAAATAACTTTATGGAATTTAGTTCGGGTAATGCCCATTATGTTAAATCAATTTCCTTCTACCCATACTTTCTTGATCCAACTAGCTAGGTTAGGCCATTGTTCATCGCTGTAACCATCATTTGTCCAATATCTAATAACTGCCATTATCTTCACATCTAGGTAACCAATTTATTGCTAAGCCTTATTGCCTTGCATCGTATAAAGTCGAGATCAATTCACCATCATATTTCTTATCTTCAGATAAATACAATAGATCCATACATTATATTTCCTAATTCTTTTATAAATTTGCAATAATCTGTAGAGAATGTAAAGCCTGTGTCTATTTCGTATATAGAGATTAGATTATCATCTAGCAATGATAAATTATTTCTTTTATTTTTAGATACTTCAATCAATTCTTCTATAACATGATATAATTCATTTTTTATAGTCAATCCTGTTTAAAATCTTGAGCTCGTTGTTTCCAATATTTAGATATCATCACTGAATTTGGTAGCTCATCTCATTTTAAATCTTTAAAATGAAGGGATCGAAAAAGAGTCTAGGATTTTCTAAAATATTTTATTGACAGCTTTACAAAACCTCTAAAAGCATAACTATTTCCAAACTATTTTAATTTCCACAGGGTTAATCCAATATTGCTGCTTTCTTTTTTTGTGAAATCTAAAAACCGCATAATTCGCATCATTTTTATTGCTCTTATCAAAAAGTCATTATGACCATCAATAATAATGCCTGTACCCATTTGAGTGGTTTGACCATTGGTTCCTTTAATAACCCCCGCCTAATTTGATGGATTAATTTTCTCGGATTCAAATATCTGTGTCATTTCCCTAACCTGATTTAAACAGGAAATGACACCTTATGAAGAAAAGCTTTGATTTTGAAAAAACTACTATTACTTCTTAATTCAGATCATAAAAACTCATCTGTAAAGATATGAATTCTAGTAATTTTTTGATTTTTTAATTCTTGATAGCTTGTTAAAGAGCTAGACTCTATGGCGATCCCTTCAATAACATTTCTCTTTTCCCAATTTAGATTATCTTTCCACTCTCCAGTTTCTAAGTCTAAGGTGGGTTCTTCTTTTACATATAAATAATGCATATCAGCATAGTATGATAAGTCGTATTCTTTAGCTAGTTTTTCTAAAGAGTCACCTAATTCAATTTCCTTAAATAATTTTCCATTATAAGTATTGTATAGTTGGATTGAAATTAATTTCATATTTTCTCCTGAAAAAACTAGAGTAATAGATTCTTTCCAATAACAATATTGATACTTATAAGTTTTTTCTGTCACATAATTAAATTCATCTTGCTCATAAATCATCCAAATACTGTCTAGTATAGGATCTTTTAAAAAACTATTTATAAATGTATGATTGGTTTTATTAAGAAACAATGAGTAGTTCATTCCTAAATGAAATCCTGCCGCACTTTCTCCTGGATTAATTGATGCATTCATATCTGGAATTAAGTTACTCACTTCCATACTCCCCATTTACCATTTTCATATTTAAGTTTTTGTCCTTGTGGATTTAAGTAAATTTGGTTCGATGTAATAGTTCCTGGGCTAAAAGTTCCGTTAGGATCAATTATTCTAATTTGTGTACCATCACTCATAACAATTTTATAATATCGATCACCTTGCTTTGTGTGTGTTCCTCCACCAGCGTGAATTTCAATTTGTTTTATTCCTGTAGCACTATTATGTATATCATAAACTTCTGCTAGCCCTGAAGAACTAGCTCTTGGTGGTACCAAAGATAAGGTTGCTCCGTCCATTTCAAATGAATATCTAATATCGCTGCTACTTTTCCCCCAGATATTTGCTGGCTGAACTTCCATATTTCGAGGAATATTAGCAAGTTTAGCTAGATCCTCTCGTAATGCTAACCTTGCAGTAGCAGATACGGCTGAACTTGGTGCAGTAGTCTTAACTATTCTTAATAAATCATTCCCTTTACTTATACCCTTCCCTGCACCTGGTATTACATCTAAAATATTCGTTGGAAATAAAGTTTCATTTAAAGCATATAAAGTCCCAAAAACAGCCACTTCTTCTTGCGATAAACCACCAGATTCAGCTTTCTTTAATAAATACTCAGCTATACTTGCCTGTACATTCTTCAAACTTTCAATATCACCTTTAGCAATACCTCTACTCACAGCATCTAAAGCAGCTCCACCTTTTTCACCCAAATAGCTTTTTGCCTGCTCTAATACTTTTTTAACTTTTTTCTCATCAAATGAATTATTTATAAGTGCAATATTAGCAGAATTTGAAGCAGTATTGACGTCATATCCTGCGTAAGCCGCGATTACACCAGCTGTCAACTGCCCTGCTATCAATACTTTCTGTTTTTCTTCATCTGTATACAGCATACCACTTTTAGGTGGCATCAAACTGGAAACAATTTCTCCAACACCTGCCCCAATGGCTGCTGCTTCACAACTTTGTTTTGTTGCGGCAGCGACTGCACAGCCAGCGGCTGCATGTGCAATTTTATGAATGGTGTATTCTAAAATAGTGGGATTAACTTTATCTAAGTGTGTGCCAATTTCACTAGCCAATTGCCCTTGTAATGCCCCTGCCAAACCACTTAAAAGTGCAAGTTGTAGATTGTCTTCTAGACTACCACCGTTAATTGCTGTTTGTACAAGTGTTGAGCTCACTGAAGTGGTAAAGTTATTTATCAATCGATCTGATAATAAGGAACTATCTGGTTTTAAATTTAGGACCGCACTCACTTGACTGAGTAAACCTGCTGTTGCAACGCTAGCAACTAGACCTTTTACAGAATTCTGACTACCTAGATCTTTTAAAGTTTTACCAATATTTCCCCCATTATTCACTAGACTAACACTGGCGTTGGTTGCTATTGATGTGACTGCTGCATTAAACATTGCACCAGCTGCTGTAGTTGTTGTAATACCTGCTGTAGTTGTCGCTAATGTTATTCCGCCAAATGTAGTAACCGAACCTCCGCTTACAGCTGTAGTTGTACCTATAAAGCCAACACCTGCGCCACTTGTTGCAACCATAACAATAATCGCAAGAAGTGCTGCACCCGCACCTGTTAAACCTTGTGATTTATAATCCCAATCTTTTTGAGAAAGAATAACTTTTTGCCAGTCTACATCATTACGATTGACTAAATCTTTCAAGTAATCATTACCCGGCTGATTGGCCAACTTTAAGATTTGATCACGAAGTTCAACTTTGTTTTGGTCTTTTTCTCCTATTGGAATTTGGACAATCAAACCACCATTTGCTTTGAACTCTGGTGCTGTTAAACCATTAAAGCGCGGTAAATGTGCTGTTTCATTTACAGAGCCCTTGTCTTGCATAGACTGCCAAACAACAGAATTTCTTTCTTTTTTTAATGTTTCACTGACAGTATTGGATGCAGTTAAGAGATATAAACCTCTTCCTGCTTCAATTTTTGCACCTTGTAAATACTCAAACTCAGTACCAACCAAACGTA
This sequence comes from Acinetobacter sp. ESL0695, assembly GCF_029392135.1. NCBI lineage: Bacteria > Pseudomonadati > Pseudomonadota > Gammaproteobacteria > Moraxellales > Moraxellaceae > Acinetobacter > Acinetobacter sp. ESL0695. Next base: position 25,685 of record NZ_CP113936.1, read on the forward strand.
TATCATTATCAGCTTTGACTCCAATATAATCGGCTTTGAGTATTCCTGGAAGTTCATTAATTTGTTTACGGGTTAAATTGGTTTTTGAGCTGTTATATTTAATACCTGCAAATGAAGACTTCTTAGTCACATCAACATTGCTACTTGATGATTCTTGTACTGTGTAAAGGTTGATATTTCCACCAGAAGTAATTGAAACTTGACCTCCATTTGCAGTTAACTTTCCTGAGTAAATATCAATATTATTAGTAGAGTTCTTTTCTTTGCTTTCAATAAAAATATTTTTTCCTGAAATATCAACGGATACAGCATCTGCCTGATTACTCTCAGAAACAGTTGTAATATATTTTTTCTTCATTCCCCCCCAAGATCTTCTTTTCTCATTTGAAGTTGTTCTGTCATAGCTTTGTTCAATTGCAGCATCAAATAAAATATTTTTATTTGACTCAATTCTGATATCACCATTCGGTGATCTAATTCCTGTGGCTTGTAAAACTAAATTATCTTGAAGACTTTGCCCTGTTGTTCGAATAATAATACCATTGTTCCCAGTAATAATTGATGGGCTAATTAAAGTACGCATATTATAATTCGCATCATTTTCATTACCCTTGTCATAAAAGTTATTATGACCATCAATGATAATACCTGCACCCATTTGAGTGGTTTTACCATTTGCACCTTTTTGTGCTGTAGAGCTATATATTTGGCCGAGAGTACCTTGAGCTTCTATATTAACTTGCCCTGTTTGAGCTAAGATATTTGCACCACTAATGGATATACCTTTATTTGAGGTTAAAGAAATATTTCCACTATTTGAGCTAATTGAACTTTCTGTGTGTTCGTATCCATTTAAGGTATTACCAAAATACCCAATAGCTTGATCAACGGATGAGAGTTCATTATTAAGAGACATTTCTTTTTGAACTAAATTATTGTATTCCTTTTCTAATATCACAACATTTTGTCTAGCTTCTTTACATTGAGCAGAACAAAAATCGTCGTTCTGACTAGTAACTCTACCTTTTGCTCTTATTCTTTCGCGATCTAAATTTTTAGCTAAACTATCTTTTCTTGACATATATTCTTGATTTTTATATATATTATCTAATTTTATTTTTAGATCTTCTTTTTTATTTTTTAAATAATTGATAAAATATTTAGATTCAGAATTATTAATAGTATTTTTAACCCCATCTATTTTAAGATCTCCATTTGTAGCAACCATCTTAATATCTTTTGAAGCATTGAGCTGTGAACCCTGAATATCGACAGACTCACCCTGTAAACTAATGCTTCCACCATTGGTTGTTAAGTTGAATACTTTGCCTGAAATATTGCCTGATGTGCCACCATAACCAGCTAAAGTTAAAGTCCCCTGTTTCGAGGTGAGTTGAATATTACCTGTTGCATTTATATTATAAATATTAGGATCAATGGTCAGCGATGACTGTGTTTGTATGCTTAAATCACCATTTAAAACATTTAACTTTGCGTCATTTTTGAGTAAATTACTCCCTGTTGCATTAATTTCAATTGACGTTGGTGTATTTAAAGCACTACCAGATTCGATGAGTACTGCACCACCTGTTAGCTTTGTATTTTGTAGATTCTGATTATTTTGACTAACAAGTGACAATATACCTACCGAAGTTAATTCACTAATTTGATTTGAATTAAAATTTGTAGAATCATCAACATTTGCTTGACTATTGATATAGATATTTTTTTTACTATTGAGTGCTGTATGTTGTTGTGAGGACGATTTAGTACCATTTAATGTTAGATTATCTTTAGCAAAAAGTTCAATATTCCCTTTGGCTGTTAAGGTATTATTATCTAATGTATTTTTTGAATTACTGGTGACAATAACCCCAGCATTTTGGCTTTCTAAAGTCGTGTTTTGAACAGCTAGATTTCCTGTACCCAGTGTTGCAACAGTAACTCCTTGATTTCCCTTCAAAATACTTTCGTCTGTTATTGTCATATCTTTGCTCGCAGATAAAATCAGTCTATCTTGTTGAGCATTTGCTTTTAAGTTAGATGCTGTTAGTGTTCCATTTAAAGCAGAAACATTAACCGTGCCTTGTGCATCAAGCGTTGCGCCTTGTAAGCCAATATTTCCTTCACTCTCAGTACTTCCTTTACTTGCTAAATTTATATTTCTAGATGAAGAAGTTAAATTTGCATTAGAGACAGTTAAATTTTGACTGCTTATTAGGTTTACATCTTTGTTAGCAGTAGTTCTTGTCCCATTTCTAATATCTAGGGATTTAGAAGCTATAGTATTGATCTCACCACTACTTAAGATTTGTGCATTCTCTGCATAGGTAATATTACCTTGGGCTGAATTTCTGATTTCAGCGTTTGAATTACTTAAAGTCTGATTTCCTCTCATATTGAAATCATTACTTGAAGTAATACTAATCGTCGATTGGCTAGCAATACTGCCACTATTATTAATATTTCCTTGTTCACCACTTTGTGTGGTCTCAATATATAAAGAGCCATCTGTGTTACTTGTAGATTCTAATCTACCACTATTCTCAATTTTCCCTGCACTGGTCACTGTCAAATTATTAATTGCACGAATTGTCCCTGTATTACTGACCCCTAAGCCTTTTTCCGTACCTAAAAGAAAAATATTATTCGCATACATACCACCAAGGTTCTTTACATCTATCGCAAGTGAAGAAGCTGAGTTACTTCGAGTACCATTATTCGTGATATACCTACTATTGGCGTCGAAAATATTGTTGCCAGTAATAACTTGTATATCTTGATTAGCATGTAATTGTGCATTGAGCTCTAACGCTTGTGCATAAATGTCGATGTAATTGGCATTGTTGTTTGCACCACCCAAGCCTAAATTAGAGCCATCTTTTGCAGAAATAGATATTTTTCCTTGATCAACAAGAAAATAGCTGACAGATCCATCGGTATTTTGTTGTGGTCTTCCTGTGGTCAAACTCACATTATTCGCATTAATAAATCCACCTCCTCGTACATCAATTCCAGATGGATTAGCAATAACTAAATTCGCTTGCTGACCTGCAACTTCAATATTTCCTTCAATTTTAGAGGCTCTTGTCGAGTTCACTTCATTTAAAATGATTCGGGCTTCCCCTTTTTGTAAATAAGGGTTTGCGCCAACACTACCAACAATACTTGAACCTGCTGAACCACGACTATTATTGAGTACAGCACCTTGTGTTGGAACATCTAATTCTTTATAAACATTATGTGATACACCATTACCATTTGGGGTTTGAATATTGATCACAGGAACGATCTGATTTTGAGAGTCTCGACCAATCCCAATCACTGGGCGGTTTGATACATTTGCATCTGAATCCGCCACAATACCTGCATAAACAGATGATAATGGCATCCATAAGCTCATACTGATGACCAATGCTTTGACTTGCCACATCTCATGAAATGACTGTTCTGTTTGTTCTGTTGTTGAACCTTGTGATTGACCCGATGTTTTAGTCTGGCTTTTTATATTTTCTGCAACAGCAATAAATAACTGACGTGCTTTACTATAGATAATACGATAACAATTTTTATTCACGCAAACTGATTCCTAAGTAGGAGATAAAATATGAAATTTAATAAGAAAAATTGATGCTAAATCCTGTTGCCCACTTTTTTTCAAAGTAATAAGGTGCAACTAATCCTCGCCCTGCAAAAGCATCAACATAAATCCCTTTGTAATAGCTTCTTAAACCAGTCACACTACCGAGCAAGTATCGACTTCTAGGAATACTATTACGGCCACCAACCCAACCTTGATCAATACCAAAGTAAAATTGTGTATTGGGAAGAGGAGAATTCATGACTAACTCTTGTTGTAATGAATGTCCACGATCACCTGAAAGTAAAATATTGTCATCAAAACCACGAACACTATATCGACCACCAATATAGAATCGATCTTGTGGAACGAGTATTTTAGGTGCCAGTTGACCTTTCCAGTTGAGACGGTATTGCACCGGATAATTTAAGATTTGAAATGGATAATTTAAGTGAATATCAGCACTCCAAATCGGTGCTCTGGCATAACCTTCAGAAGGTAATAAATTGCCATGAATATCGTAAATTTGTTCTTCTGGCGCTGCTTTAGCATGTAATGCACCAGTGCCTCTTCGATAATTCAAATTTAAATCAAATATGGCAGATCCAATATATTGCCGATGTTGCAGTCCAAGATTCCAACCAGAGGTTTCTCTACGCTGCACACCAACTTCAATATTTTCAATAAAATTTTGAGTACGTCGATGATACATCTTGAGATAAATATTGGTTTTGTAAGACGGCCCACGACTTAATAAACGTGAAAGCATGACATTAGTTTGCTGAGTTTTACCACTGTATAAAATAGGTGCATTATACCCAGCCACATACTGTTCATAATCCGAACTATTCATGCTTAGCATGAGTTCATAATTTTTAAATGGAATTTGATAACTTAAAAAGATGTTTTTATTTTTGTTTTTATGTAAATCATCAAGTGAATGACTCAGATTAATATTGAAAGCATCATTTAAATAAAATGGACTATTAAGGGTAACCCCTATATTCCCTATGTATTTTCCAGTAGATTCAGTTCCTGAATCATCAAGTCCAATATTAAAATTAAGTTTTTTTAACGGCTCAGAATGAATAAGTAAATCGCTATAACCAACTAGACTTTTGTTAGTCTCATCATTTGCAGGTATAACCTGAATATCTACATTACGATTTATATTTTTCTTTAAGTTATCTAGCCCTTGATCTAACTGTTGTACTTGAAGAAGATTTCCTTCTTTTAAAGGTAAGCCTGTGTAGAGTTCAGAGCTCTTAATTTGATTATTCTTCTTAATAATTCTATGAATTCGACCTAACACTAGTTGCAACTCCAAACGACCATGATTAAGATCTTGTGGCAATGCGGTAATTTGGCTAGTAATCATTCCTCTTTTGATTACTTTATTTTGTACAAAGTTCAATATATTTTTTAAACTTTGTGTGCCAATACATTGGCCTATAACTCCGTCTTCAGGATTCGAAATTTTTTCAATTAAATCATTAAAATCTCTAGCGTTATATTTTTCATCATTATTATTTGAAACACTCAATGTTATCTCTTGAATTTTAAAGCAAGGTTGCTCAGCAATGACTAAATCTTTTAAATTGTAGTACTGATTTTGTTTGGGTTGTTGAGTAAGCTTTGGAAGTTGATCAGTAATTTGTTTATTCAGTTCATTTAAGCGTTGATCTTGTCGAATAATTTCAGGAATAAATGTTTCTTCAAAGCCATAAGTAGATAAAGGAAACTGCGCTACAGCAAGAAACCAAAAAAATTTATATTTCACTTTTTTTAACTAAATGTAACAAACCCGCAGAAAATAACATATTTTTATAATTTATCAATAATTAACTTATTAAGAGTATTATAAATGGTTATTTTAAATGCAAGATATTGTATTTTATAAGTTATTATTTAAAAATATCAGTAAATCTAGTAAGAAATTTAGTTGTATTGCAAAAAGTAGCTGATATTAGAGAAATCTATTATTGATATAAGGAATACTAAATCGAAAGCTCTGAAATGATTCTTAAGCTTTTTGGAGAGCATTTATAGCTTCTCTTAATCCAGTGCCGTAACTGACAGTGAAAAACTTACCAACCAATTATTTGCTCTTTTTAAAGGTCTTAATAAAATTATCCTAATAATCACTTGATATGCGTGCATAGCTTATTCCTAACTGTCTTAGTACAGTTTTTAGCCTTTTTGATGTCACTAAATATTGTTTACCCCGAACATAAGCAACTATTTCACTTGTTGTTCAATGAAAAGTAAAAATTAACCATTGTTTATCCTACTTATTACCGACAAAAAACCAACACTTATCTACTTAAAGGGTTTCATAGTCATTCTGCTGTGCTTGAAGCTGATATTTTGATTGACTGAGTGTCCGTAAAAACTTACCGATGCTGACTCTTTCGACTTCTGCTATATCTCTAACGCCACTGCCTCGTACTATGAGATGTAATATTTTGGTTTTGATTCCTGAGTGGCAACCTCGATAGCTGAGTGCATGATCACTGATAAACTGACGTTTACATATTTTACATTGGTAATTTTGCTTAGCATCTATTTTGTGCCATTTTTCTTTATACTATCGCTGAAGCAGGTAAGACATTTGATATAATAGTTTTAGTTATCTTTTTTTCAGAGTGCTTTAGCTTTACTTTGGCTAGTTAAGTCTTAGCTACACGACATACTCTAACTGGCTCTACCTCTTTATAATTTCTCCTTTAGTCATACCTCAAATGCCAATAATTGCTTTATAATCGTATGTCTGGCTCTGTTAGGCACTTTTCCTTTAGGTTTACCCAAAACGTAGTCAACTCTGTTTTATGCGCTCTTTGTGCTTATCATTATATAATCGAGTCATTATTGTAAGTAAATCAATCAGCATTGAGTTAATCACAGAAAGTATTTCGCCTGTTATTCCATCTTAAACCAAATGGTATGTTATTCGTATCAGTAACAATAATCAGTCTATAAATCTTTACTTTAATCTTCTATTTTAGTGCGTAAAAATTTTCTTGAGATGAAATAGATAACCGATCTAGGCCTTTAACTAAGAGAACATAACTTTTGTTGAATTCACTAAGTAATTTTTTAACTCAGGATGAATAAGATTTGTCCTTGAAATTTTTTAACGTATGAAGAATAAGTAAATGTTACTGAAATCAATCGGATCATCTAATGCTCTTTCAGCATTTTGGTATTTGGTAGATGCTCTTACATAAATTCTTACGTCATTCATATCAATTGGACTTAGAAACTTAAGTAAAATAGTAAAAATAGAATTTTTCATGATTTTTTATATAAATGATAGTCTAACGATAGTTTTTATAAAAATTTTAGATTTTCTAACTTAGGTATATACAAATGATAAACAGCGAATCATTTGTTCTTACAAATACTATTAAAAAGAAAATAGGTTTTTAATATTTTTAATAAGCTTTTAATGCTTTTAGAAAAGCTGAAACCATTGTATAGCATAGCTCTTAGAGGACATACAACTATAAATTCTTTGTCATACAACTATAAATTCTTTGTCATACAACTATAAATTCTTTGTCATACAACTATAAATTCTTTGTTTTGTAACTAGGTTAGATGCTACTATAGTTGAATATTGTTTTAAGTTATATGAATATGAAAAATGAACTTGTTGTAAAAGATAATATTTTAATTAATGCAAGCTATAATCTCGAATTAACAGAACAACGTTTGATACTCCTTGCTATTGTTAATGGAAGAGAATCAACAAAAGAATTAACATCAGATACGATCATTCAAATTGAAGCAAGAAAATATGCAAAATCATTTAACACAACAAATGAAGCAGCATATGCAGCATTAAAGAGTGCAGTAAACAACCTTTTCGAACGAAAGTTTTCATATAAAGAATATCGTGGAAGTGTGAACAAAGAATTTATAGTTAAATCACGGTGGGTATCAACAATTGCATACTCAGATAATTTAGGTGTACTCGAAATTACTTTTGCACCGAAAGTCATTCCTTTAATTACTCGGCTAGAAAAACACTTTACTAGCTATCAGTTAAAACAAATATCACAACTTTCTAGCAAATATGCAATTCGTCTCTATGAGTTATTAATATCATGGCGTGAAGTTGGACAAACACCAATTATAAAAATTTTAGAATTTAGAGAAAAAATGGGTTTAGAGGAACATGAGTACTTAAGAATGGATAACTTAAAAAGGATTGTTATCGAGCCAGCAATTAAACAAATTAACAAATATACAGATATAAAAGTTGAATATAAACAGTTTAAAGATGGTCGTTCTATTTCTGGCATAAGGTTCACTTTTAAAGAAAAAGTAATCCCTAAAAATCTAGATTTAAATAAGAATAGAGACACAGATACCTTAGATTTATTTTCTAATATGACAGAAAAGCAAATTAGGTTTTTTGCTAAAAAATTAGCTTATGACGAAAATTTTTCAAGTAAACATGCTGAAATTGGGGAAAATTATTCTGATTTTGAAACTCGTTTAATAAAGCAATTGAATGATTTGGACTTTGTAAATAAGCATTTAAGTGATCTACAAAGATTAGGTTTTTACTCAAAATAAATTTATATTAAATTTTATAAGCTATATACATTTGTATTACATTATTTTTTAATAATACTTATTTAACTTATTTAACTTATTTAACTTATTTAACTTATTTAACTTATTTAACTTATTTAACTTATTTAACTTATTTAACTTATTTAACTTATTTAACTTATTTAACTTATTTAACTTATTTAACTTATTTGATATACTTCACAAACAAACTTATCAGGGATATAAAAATGATCATATTGGTTGGTGGTGAAAAAGGTGGATCAGGAAAGAGCTGTTTAGCTCAGAATTTAGCAGTCTACTTGCAAGCAAATCACCGAGACGTATTGTTGTTGGATGCAGATCCACAAGGAACGACAACCGACTGGGTGAAAGAGCGTGATGAAAACTCAAATGTGAAAAATATCTCATCTGTTCAAGCAGCAGGGAATATTAGACAGGTACTCATAGATCTGTCTAAGAGATATCAAGATATTATTATTGATGCAGGTGGACAAGACTCGGAAGCACTACGTTCTGCAATGACTATAGCAACTCATATGCTTTTGCCTTTTAGACCTAAAAGACGAGATTTAAAGACCTTAGTTCATGTAGAAAAACTAATTCAATTAGCAAAAGCAGTAAACCCAAAAATATATACACGAGCAGTTATTACACAATGTCCCACGCTACCTAGTCAGGCACAACGTATCTTAGATGCAAAAGAGGCATGTGAATCATTCGATTTAGTGACCTTAAATAACTTCACATGTAATCGTAATATCTATGATGATGCGGATGAAAACGGCTTATCTGTTTTTGAAATGCCTGCTTCAGATAAAGCAAAACAAGAAATTGAAGAAATTGCAAAAGAGTTTTTAGGAGAAATTTAATGGCTTTAAATGGTTTAAAAAAAGAAACATCTGAAAATAAGAATGAAGAAGCTGTAAACGATTTTATTTCAGGTGCAAAAAAAGCTGTGGAAAAACTTACGTTACATCCAGTTTCAAATGCTAAGTTTAAGAGATATACTTTTTCCTTAACCGATGATGTAAGTGTCGAAATAGATAATTTAAAATTAAGATGTCGTGTCGCTAAGGCCAATCGTTCTATTATTCTTAAAGCAGCAGTAATGCAAT
>NZ_CP113937.1:0-47610 GCF_029392135.1 Acinetobacter sp. ESL0695
TTCTTTCATGAAAAGTCTTTATTAAGTATAAAATAAATGCTTTAGAATTAGTACAATCTAAAAATTTCAATTTCGACACTTCAAACATTTCTGTTATTTTCCCACATATTGTAGGATTCTCTAAGAAAAATTTATCTGCTAGTGACTCCAGATCAATTATGTTATTCTCAGTATTATAGGTCTCTTCTTCTTTTGGATCAGGAGAAGTACTCCAGAACTGCCCCCCCATTATACCCATTGAATCAGATTCTTTTTTTTCTTTTTGGATATCTTTAGTTTTTTTATCTTTTGTAAGTCTATAGTTTGGTTTACTGATTTTAAAATCATCAATAGAAACATTCGATGGAAGATCACTATCTTCTTTTAAACTAAAATGAATAGTTACTACTTTTGATCTCGGTGTGGTTTCAAAACTTAAATTTATATCAGTATTCTTTGATATTTCATCTGCTATTGGCACTAAAATTTTGTTCTTAAAATCTCTAGACTGTTTATACTTTTCAAATATATTAAAGAAAATTCTTAATTTTTCTTCTTCTATCTCAAGCATATACTTTTTACTTTTAACAATTTTCGGCAAATCTTTACCAATCTTCATTTTTAGAAAACAGTAGAAATTTATACTTTCTACTTTATTCAGAGATAAAGCATAATTTAACGCATATTGTGTAAAGTTACCTGACATTTGCATGAAAATTGGAACAAAAGCTTCATTAAACTTTAAAGCTAATGTTCTTTCATTATTTGTATAAGCATACGTATCAAGTACTCCAGTGAGGAATGTTGATGGTTGATCGTCTAATGTTCCATCTATAGCAACTTCTTTTTTTCTCAGGTCATCACATGCTTTTTTAAAAATTGATATAGCATAACGCTCTTCTTGTTTTATAAGCCTTGCAAAATTTTCAACAGAAAACTTTATAAAGAAGCGGTGGTCATAATGCTTTTTTCCAATAGCATAAGCACCAACTATACCAATCATGACAATTTTCATACCATATACACCGTATGATTCCAAAATTTTCTTTTCTATTGCTTGATTAGATATAGAAACATTCTTTTTTTGGTCTATTTCAACTAACTGGGTTAAATTTTGATTTCCCATTTTTAATACTCCTAAATGGCTATTGCCATATATAAATAATATCAATATTCTAACATTTTGAGAAAAATTATAAAACGATTTTCTCGCTAAACAGGATTAGAAATTTATATTTTTTGATCAAATTTGAAAAAATCCTTCTCGCTTTTGAAAAAATCCTTCTCGCTTTTGAAAAAATCCTTCTCGCTTTTGAAAAAATCCTTCTCGCTTTTGGTTCTTTTCATTCAAATTGGTATATATCAGATTGATGAACTACTACATTTTGACTAGCTAAATATATATAAAACGAAGTATAGGGCCATAGCAGCACCTATTTTTTCTATAATCTTATGTTTGAAAAAATCCTTCTCGCTTTTGAAAAAATCCTTCTCGCTTTTGGTTCTTTTCATTCAAATTGGTATATATCAGATTGATGAACTACTATATTTTGATAAATAAAATCGGAATATCCGATTAATATAATTTTTAATTCATTGTTTTTAGTCTATTAATTTGAAAAAATCCTTCTCGCTTGAAAAAATCCTTCTCGCTTTTGAAAAAATCCTTCTCGCTTTGTGAAAAAATCCTTCTCGCTTTTTTTTTTAAAAAAACATATGTTTACTTTTTTTATAGATTAAATAACACACAATTTTTATTTTTTTGTGAAAAAATCCTTCTCGCTTTTGAAAAAATCCTTCTCGCTTGAAAAAATCCTTCTCGCTTTTGAGGCTAACAATTTTAAATAAATTATTGAAAATACTATTTATCATATTTTCCGATTTATATTTTTTGATCAAATTTGAAAAAATCCTTCTCGCTTTTGAAAAAATCCTTCTCGCTTTTGAAAAAATCCTTCTCGCTTTTTTAATCTAAGTTATTGATAAAGATAGATATCGTGCTAATACAAAAAGAAAAGAAAAGAAAAAAGAAAATATAAAAAAAGATCCTATTCAGGATCTTATTTTAATAACTTAATTTTTAAACTGTTTCTACAACTAATCCAGAAGATTTCATTGAATCAATCAACTGAGTTAAAGCACTTCTAAATTTATCTTTTTCTTCATTAGATCCAGAAATAGTTAAATTAATAAAAGTTAAATCATCATTATTAATAGCTGGACTTTCAGTTAAAGTATAATCTTCTTTTTGATTTACTTCAGGCTTTACTTCTTTAGGTTCTTCAGAGTCTAAACCAATAGCAGCAGAATCTATATTTTCATAATTTTCACTACTGTTTTGACTATTTTTAGCTCCAGTATCATTATTTATATTTTTCTCTTTTGGCGTATTTTTTTCTTTATCTTCTAAAGTATTAATAAAGTTTTGAATTGTGATCTGTGATACTACTCCTGACGACTCTTTAAATTGCTCTAACCATTTACTCAACTCAATACCATGTTTTTTCCATTTTGTTGTTAATAAATATAAAGCATCTAGGCTTGTAATACGTTTAAGGTCAAATAAAAATTTAACTTGCTCAGGCAATTTTAATAATGCTAAATGTTTAGAAACCCAAGTATTAGATTTTGCTAATCTATTTGCTATATCATCTTTCTTTAAACCTTTATCACTTTTTAAAAGACTATCTAATTTATATGCAATTTCAATAGGTGATAAATCGACTCTATGTAAGTTATCAATAATTTGGTCTATTTCATCATGATCATGATCTACATAAGCTGGTATTTGAGTTTCACCTAGTTCTTTAAAAGCTCTAGTTCTTCTTGCACCATTATTAACTAAATAGTAATCTGGTTTTTCTGGATTTGGTCTTATACTTATAGGAGATTTTAAGCCATTTTCTTTAATGCTCTTAATTAGTTCCTCAAGTTCAAGGTCATTGAATACAGTACGCACATTTAAAGGATCTTCCTCTATAAGTGCTAAATCAACTAACAAACTCTCTTTGTTAGTTAAAGACGTACCAGCCACCATAGATATAGTATCTAAATTTTCTAGTCCATTCATTTTGTATACCTTCTAAAAATTACTTTACCACTTTATTATAAACTAAGGTTACGAAGTCTAGTAACTCTGCTTTTGCTTTTGATCTTGAGCCTTTAAGTTGCCAGACAGGCTGTCGCTTGCTAATCGCATCTTTTACAGCTTGTCTTTCACCAATTGAACAATCTGAGCTAACTAATAAATGACTATATTTCTCTTGCATGTCTTTTAATAACTTTTTCTGTCTTGGACTTGTACCATGTACTCTATTGGGAATAATACCTAAAAAGTTTAATTTTGAATTATATGTTTTTTTTACATTACTTATTGTATTTACAATTGTACTTATCCCACGAAAACTAAATTCATCTAACTCAATTGGGCTAATTACAAAGTCAGCAGGAATCAACGGTGTAATTTGGATTTCACTAGCTGTTGGTGCAGTATCAATAATGCAAATGGATTTAGAATCACTGTTCTGTTGAGCTAAGTTAAGAATGTTTTCTTTAAAAATATTTGAATTTACATTTTGAAATTTTGCGAGTTCAGTATTCCCTTTAAATAATAAGTTTCCATTTTGAAAAGTTGAGGTTTCTTGATCAAATAAATCACTTGAATTTAAGATCTTTTTAAAGCGTTTATCTTCACTAAGAATGCAACTGCTATCACCTTGAGGATCAAGATCAATAAAATTTACATTATATCCCTTTTCTAGAAAGAAATAAGCTAAATGTATACTAATAATAGTTTTACCAACACCACCTTTATGATTTGCAACAACTAATACTTTCATTCTTATACTCCTGAATGGCTAATGCCATAATGCCATAATGTATGTGAGATATATTATAAAAAAATGAATATATTGTCAATGATGCTTTACATTGATTATATATTTTTTTTTGTATGTTTTAATGCTTTATCAGCCATAGCTCTAATGCTTTTTGCTAATTCTGGTGGCACAATGACATTAACTCTTTCCCAGCCGACAGGTGGAGTTTCATGTATTTTAGAGTAGACTTTAGAGAGAACTTCTGTAAGCCATTGTCTAGATCTATTATATTTTTTTGCAACGTCACTTGGACTCATACCATTTACCATAACTTCTTTTGCAGCATTAACTCGGTCACTTGAAAGATTAGATAAAGTAACTTGATGCTCCTTCCATATATCTTCTGAAAATATAGCAATGTACTTTGATTTACCAGCCATAAAGTTTCCCTAAATGAGTAAAATAAATATCTATCAATAATATTCGCATCCCTTTAATATGTCAATAATACTTTACATTAAGTCAATCTATCTTTTTCGGATCAGAAATAAAAAAGGCCAGGATAACCTGGCCTTTAAACTTAAGCTAAGGCAAGATTAAGTTTTTCCATATCTAACTGATCTTTATTCTTTAGCATTAATTCCCGAACTTTATTATATCTGTAAACTAGATATTTAGTTTCTTGAGAATCTTTACTTTGAATACTTAGATTACTTAAAGTCATAAGATTACATAAGAAAGAGAACTCTAATAGTGTTAAATTTCCTGAGAAATAATTAAGACAATTTTCTGTGTATATATATTTTTTTTCGGCTGTATTTACAAAAGTAAAATAATACATCCCATCTATATAGGTAATACAGCGATCTTTATGTTCTAGAAAATCATCTGAAAGATGAAAGGCAAAGTTTGTTAGAGTATCTAATACAGAGCTTTCAAAGTGACGATCATTCATAGGCGAATTTAAACGTAGTTCATTCTGTAAAGAATATCCATCTAAGCGACAGTATTCATCAGTATTTAATAGCTTAAGATCTGGTAATTTAGGAAGTTTAGTGTTAGTCATTTTTAAAATCCTCATGGCTATTGCCATATCGTTTAATTTATAAATCCATTATAAAAAAATACCCCTTATTTGTCAATCACACTTTACAATTGAATTTATATTTTCGGATCAGAAAATTGATTTAGCTTGTTGTATATGTTAACTGGTAAATTTCTTTTATGAGCCTCCCATGCTTGAATATTCTTTTCATTTACTTTAATAAAATCTGCCATTTCTAGTATTGTTAGGCCCTGACTATACCTAAACTCTCTTATAAAAATACCACGCTGAATGTTTAAAACTTCTGATCGAATGCTATTCAAAATTTTTTCTATAGAAAAATCGTTATAAGTAAAGTTGTTCTCCATGAAAAAATATAGAAGGGTTTGTATATTTTGTGTGAATTGACTAGAATATGTCCCGATATTTTTTGAAATTTGCTTAATTCTGTTGTTAATAATTTTATCAAACTGATCCTTGAGGGGATTTTCTTTTTTGGCGTAAAAACTAATCATTTCTTGAACAGTTGATAGTTGATTTATGTTGAATTTGTATGAAGATAAAGAATGACGAGTTAATTCAATATTTTTTAATCTCCAAAACAGACTTAGTCCGATTAATTTTCCTAGGTTATCTAGGTGTTTAAATACTGAATAATTAACCATAATTCTATGATTTACCTTAAAATTTATATTTTTGGATTTTACTCTAAAAAAACAGCAATATGAAAATAAATAAATAAATAAATATTTTTATATAACAGTATGTTTTATCTAAATTATTTTTAAAATATATAATATTGATTGTTTGAAATGTATAATATTGAACATTCGATGTTGTATATTTCGACTTGTTTATGTAATAATAAGTAATCGTCAATATTAAAAAATCAGCATGTAAATGTGGAAAAATGTTTTAAGATACAAACAATATCCAAAAGTAGACTTAAACAACTTGAACGAGATGAACACAATTACAGAAGCAATATTGGTTGATAACGCTAGAAATGGGGCAGTAGAGCTTTTAAAAATAGCTCCCTCTGAGGATCAAAAAGGCTTTTTAGTCTATGTTGTACTTACTTGGAAGCCAGAAGAGATGGTGTTAGTTACGAACAAGAAACAACCTCGATATTGGGCAAGCTTAGACCGTTTATACGCACATATGGAAAGCAAGTATGGAAGCGTTTCTACAATCAGTGTTTTTTTTAAGAAGGTAGGTTAGGGCAGGTGGTAACTTCTCAAACAGAATCTCAAGAGAGAATTAGAAAAAAGCTTATTCGTGAAATGGGTTCAACTATTGTGGATTTGCTTGAAGATGATAGGGTTATTGAGATTATGCTTAATCCAGATGGAAAATTATGGGTTGAGCGTATTGGTGAGGAAATGCAATATCTCTGTGAGGTTTCAGCAAATCAAGCTGAATCGTTCATGGCAACAGTTGCTAGTACTTTAAATACTGTTATGGATAATGATAATCCAATATTAGAGTGTGAGTTGCCGTTTGATGGTTCTCGTTTTGAAGCGGTACGTCCGCCAATCGTTAAAAAACCTACTTTTACTATTCGTAAAAAAGCAATAAAAATATTTACCTTAGATGATTATGTGGCTCAAGGAATTATGAGTGATTGCCAAAAGAAGGTAATTACTCAAGCTGTAAAAGATAGGAAAAATATTCTTGTGGTTGGTGGTACTGGTACGGGAAAAACAACATTATCAAATGCAGTATTACATGCTATTTCTGTCATTACGCCTCACCATCGTTGTGTGATCATGGAAGATACATCTGAATTGCAGCCAAACAACGAAAACATTGTTGTTATGAAAACAAATAAAGATGTTTCAATTATAGATCTTTTGAAAGTCACAATGCGATTAAGACCAGACCGAATTATAGTCGGTGAGGTTCGTGGGTCTGAAGCTTTAGGATTATTAAAAGCATGGAATACTGGGCATCCAGGCGGAATTGCTACTGTTCATGCAAATGAAGCTTTAGCTGGTTTAACACGAATTGAGCAACTCATTTCTGAGGCTTCACCAACACCAATGAAAGACTTAATAGCTGAGGCTATTGATATAGTTATTTGTATTAAAAAAGAAAATGGGGGGAGGATAATAAAAGAGATTATCTCTATAAATGGTTATGAAAAAAACCATTATCAATATGAAAATATTGCCTAAATTAGAATCTGATTAAGTTAAACGAAAAGGAAAAGAAATGATCCAAACTTTAAAAAGCCAACTAACAATGCGTCATGTGTTTTTAGCATTAATGACGTTATGTATGGTTGCATTGTTATTTGTTCCCGATTTTGCACATGCTGCATCAACCAGCCAGAGTGGTCTTCCTTGGGAATCCCCACTTGCAAAGTTAAAAGATAGTATTACAGGGCCAGTTGCAATTGGAATTTCACTTATTGCAATTACTGTTTCGGGTTGCATGCTTATCTTTGGTGGTGAAATTAATGAATTCGGCCGAAGAATGATTATGGTTGTACTTGTTATTGCCGTAATTGTATTTGCTGCTCAAATGCTCTCAACATTAACAGGTAAATCAGCGACACTTCCAGACAACTTATTTTCTCAACCTGATAGTCATTCTCAAGTAATTGACACAAAAATGAAAACTGAGTAATAGGTGAAAATATGGCAAGTGGATTAAGAACTTCTACAATAAATAGATCTTTAAATAGAGCAAATCTTTTATTGGGCTGTGAAAGAGAATGGATATTAATGGCTGGATTAATTGCTTTCGCACTTATCTTCGCTTTAAAGACCTTAATATCAGTAGTTGTTGGTATCTCAATTTGGGTTGTAGCCCTATTTTTACTAAGAATTATTGCAAAGTCAGATCCGCTTGCTTCTAAAGTTTATATGAGAAATATAAAACAGCAACAATTGTATTTACCAAAGTCAACACCGTTTAGAAAACAATAAACAAGGATATAACATGCAAGCTTTAAAAGAATATAGGAGTGAAGCAAAAGGTTTAAGCGATCTCTTAAATTTCGCTGCCCTTGTTGATTCTGGTTTGGTACAGTGTAAAGATGGTTCATTTTTGGTAGGCTACTTTTATAGAGCAGATGATATTGCTAGTTCGACAGCAGATGAACGAAACTTTTTAACAGCAAGAGTTAATGCCGCATTAGCTAAACTTGGAAATGGTTGGGCGACATGGCATGATGCAAATAGACTGCCTGATAACTATTATCCAAGTGAAGATAAAAATTACTTTCCTGATCCTATCTCCAAACTAATTGATAAAAAAAGAAGAGAAGCCTTTGAGCGTGAAGATTCTCATTTTATTACTGAAAATGTAATGATAATTAGTTATATGCCACCGTATAAAGCAGCTTCAAAATTAAATGATTTGCTTTGGAAAGATGAAGAGGGTTCAATAAAAAAGACAGTAGCAGATCAAGTACTCGAATGGTTTTATAAAGAGCTAACAAGTATAGAAGACTTACTATCTTCTGTAATTCGTATACAACGAATGAAGAGCTACGAAGTAGAGGTTAATAATAAAAAATATCATCGTGATGAATTGGTTAACTACTTATCATACTGCTTAACGAATCAACTAAATGAAATAAATGTTCCGACATACGGAGCATATCTTGATGTATTTTTAGGTGGATTTCATATCATTAATGGGGATACGCCGAAAATAGGTGACAACTATGTTTGTCCAGTAGTAATTGAAGGCTTACCTTTTGAAAGCTATCCAAATATTTTAAATGTATTAGAAGCAATGCCTTTAACATATCGTTGGTCTTCTCGTATGATTTATTTAGATCAACATGAAGCACTCAACGAATTGGGAAAAATAAAAAGAAGGTGGAAACAAAAAGTTAGAGGTTTCTTCTCTCAAGTCTTTAAAACACAAAATGGTCAGATAAATGAAGATGCTTTGTTAATGTCATCAGATGTTGATAATGCTATTACTGATGCGCAAAGTGGTCTCGTGACATATGGTTTCTTCACAAGTGTAGTAGTTATTTTTGGAAAAGATCATGAAGATTTACTTGAAAATGCACGATATACAGTACGTGAGATCTCTAGACTTGGCTTTACTTGTCGTATTGAAACAATTAACGCATTAGAAGCATGGCTAGGAGCAATACCAGGGCATACGATACAGAATGTAAGAAGACCATTAATACATACATTAAATCAAGCAGATTTATTGCCACTGTCAAGCATGTGGGCTGGTGAAGTTGTATCTCCAAATCCCTATTTAGATCCTCAGTCACCACCTTTAATGTATGCGCAGACGAATGGCGGTACTCCTTTCCGCATTAATTTTCATGTAGATGATTTAGGACATACATTAATTTTTGGCCCTACTGGTGGTGGAAAATCTGTTTTTCTCAATGTGGCATCTTCTCAGTATTTACGCTACAAAAATGCAAGAATATTCACTTTTGATAAGGGAAGAGCAGCTTGGGGAATAGTAAAAGCATGTGGTGGAAAATTCTTTGATATTGCTGGAGAACATTCTGAACTAAATTTTGCTCCACTTGCCGAACTTGAATCAGCAAGCGACCTGGCATTTGCTCAAGGCTGGATTGAGACCCTTTATCAATTACAAACGGAAACTATTCTAACGCCAAGTGAAAAAAAGGCAGTTTTAAAAGCATTAGAGCTTATGAAGGATTCTCCAAGAAATGAAAGAAGCCTCACAAACTTCAATGCAACAGTACAAAGCCAAAAAATTAGAGACGCTATTTCTCACTACACGCTTGATGGAGCATTGGGTAGTTTACTGGATGCAGATGAAGACAGTTTAACGATAGATCAAATGAATCACTGGGTAGCTTTTGAAATAGAAGAACTTATGAACTTAGGCGAAAGGAATCTTTTACCAGTATTATTATATTTGTTCAGAAAAATTGAAAAATCGCTTGATGGAAGACCAACTTTGCTTGTGCTAGATGAAGCTTGGCTTCTACTTGGGCATCCAGTATTTAAAGGGAAAATTAGGGAATGGCTTAAAGTCTTACGAAAATCTAACTGTGCTGTAGTAATGGCAACTCAAAGTTTATCAGATGCCTATAACTCAGGCATTTTGGATGTATTGCTAGAATCTTGTTTAACAAGAGTATTATTACCGAACCATGAGGCAGATAAAGAAGGAGCAGATAACATTGTAGGGCCAAAAGATTTTTATAAAGCTTTAGGGTTAAATGATGCTGAAATTAGCTTACTAAAAAATGGTGTTAAAAAACGAGATTATTACTTCATGCAACCAGCAGGAAAACGCATGTGTCAGCTTGGCTTAGATAAAACAATGTTGTCTCTTCTGGCTGTCAATTATAAAACAGATGCACCCACAATTTTATCATTGATGAATGAATATAAAGATCAATGGCCTTATCACTGGTTAGAGAGTAAAGGAATATATGACTATGAATAATATAGTGAAAATAGCTATAACTATATTTGCTTCGATAGTATTTATAAAGCCAACTACGGCTGTAGCTAGTGATTTTGGATGCCAAGCACTTTTATGTTTTGCTGGAGGAAAAGGGGTTGCTGAATGCCAATCTACTATTAGAAAAGTACTTAGAGATCTAGCAAAAGGTAAAGGGTTTCCAATATGTACTTTTGATGGCCCAAGAAAAACGATTCAGTCAAGTGAAAACTTAGTTAGTACAAGGTTATACCGTAAGCCTTGGGGTACTCGAAATGTATGCCCAGATGGTCAAACGATGCCAAAAAGATGGTCGCATTATAGTTTAAAGAATTACTATTGCCCGACTATTGAGATAAAGCTTGATCCAAGTATAGTTGCTGATAAATCTTATTTGATTCAAGAATATAATTACGATGATAACTGGTGAGTTAATGTTATGAAAATTAAATCAATTCTACTTTCATGTATCTTATGTTTTAGTAGTGCAGCTATTCCGTTTAGTCAGGTGAGCGCAACAGGTATTCCTACCTTTGATGCCTCAAATTTTGCAAATATGATTAATAGTGCAGTTAATCAAGCAACGCAAATTTCTAACCAAGTGCAACAAATTAATGGAATTTTGCGTGGTAATGCCTTATCTGAACAAGCTCTTAAACAGCTTGGCCTTGGTAACTACTCTGGAATTATTCGTCAGATGAACTCTCAGTATCAAGACTTGAATAAAGTCTTAACTGCATCAAAAAATTTGTCTGCTTCTGTTTCAGATGTGCAAGCACAATTTAAACAGTTGTATCCAAGTTTCCAAAGTATGAAGAATCAGACACCAACACAAAGATATCAACAATTTAGCCAATGGTCAGATCAATTGCAAAGTGCAAATCAGTCAGCTATGCAAACACAAACAACAATAAATAATATTAAGGATCGTAATGATCAAATTAAATCTATTTTAATGGATAGTGCTGGTGCAAATGGAGCATCACAAGTTGCTCAAATTCAATCATCTAATCAAATGCTTGGGGTCTTAGCACAGCAGATGAATGATCTTAACTCAGTAGTTGCATCATCCTCAAGAGCTAGTATACAAGCGCAAGCAGCAGCACAAGCGGAAAAGGATGCGATGAAGCAAGAATGGATGAAGAGAAATGATACTTCTAACTATCAGACATCTATTGGTAGTA
The DNA here is from genome assembly GCF_029392135.1 of Acinetobacter sp. ESL0695. Lineage (NCBI taxonomy): Bacteria > Pseudomonadati > Pseudomonadota > Gammaproteobacteria > Moraxellales > Moraxellaceae > Acinetobacter > Acinetobacter sp. ESL0695. The sequence continues at coordinate 11,436 of NZ_CP113937.1, forward strand.
ATCAATTTTATTAAGGTGAAAAAATGAAAAATATTATCGTAAGTTTACTAACTTTAACTTTAACTTTAACTTTAACTTTAACTGCTTGTAGTAAAAACGAAAATTCCGAGCATCCAAGTAAGGAGGAAATGAAAAAAAGAAATGATACCTCCAGTCATGAAACAAATATTGGGCATAATAAGACGTATTAGAGGCAAAAAGCTTATGTGGAAGCAAATCGTTAAGGTCATTAGTATATTTGCATTTTGTATTCTAATTAATAATGTTGCAAACGCATCTATGGTTACGAGTGTAGATTCTATTTTAACTGAGTATCAGAATGCTTCTTCGGGCTGGTCTAATGCCTTAACTAAACATGCTACCTCTTTATTTTGGTTGTTGGCGTTTATAGAATTTGCTTGGGCAATGATAAGTCTTGCATTTAAAGCTAATGATATGGGTGATTGGGCTTCAACTATCATAAACCAAATAATGTTTGTTGGGTTTTTCTACTGGCTTCTTACTAATTCAACAAGTATAGCTTTATCTATTATTAATAGTTTTAAAAAAGCTGGTGCAGAAGCAGCGGGGGTTAAAGGTATAGCTCCGACAGATGTTTTCCAAATTGGAATAGAATTAGTTAAAAAACTTTTAAATGCTATTAGTGTTTGGAGTCCAGCCGATTCATTGGGTATCTTAATTGCATCTATTGTAATTATGGCATGTTTTGCACTTATAGCAGCTTTCTCAATACTGGCTTTAGTTGAGTCATTTATTATTGTCTATGCTGGGATTTTATTCATGGGATTTGGTGGTAGCAGATGGACAAAAGAATATGCGATAAGAACTTTGCAGTATGCTGTCTCTGTAGGAGCAAAGCTTTATGTTTTAATTTTACTCCTGGGTATCGGTTCTAAAATTATGGGCAAATGGGTTGCTCAATTAGATACTACAAGTAATGTTGATATTGTTTTAGTTATTGGATTTTCAATTGTAATGCTTGCTCTTGTCAAAATTCTTCCAGACCTAGTACAAGGCTTAGTTAATGGAACATCCACTGGCAATGGTGGTGCATTAACAGCAGCAGCAGCAGCAGTAGGCGGTGCAGTAGGTGGTGCAGTAGGTAGTGCAGTAGGTGGTAGTATGGCTGCAAAAAGTGCTGGATCTCTTGCAAGTGAACAACTTAAATCTGCTCAAGCTAATGGTACAGGCCCTTCATCTGGTCTAGGAACAGCAGGTTTTTTAGCTAAATCAATGGCTCAAAATTTAGGTTCTGCTATGAAAGAAGATATCGGTGGAAAACTTAAAGGTACTAATTTGGGGCATGGTTCTATGGGCGGGCGAATGGCTCATTCAATGAATACACAAGCTAGTTCTGTTGCGAATGAAAGAGCAGAAGCCCAAATGGATGCTCAAATGGATTCTAAATCATCAAGTGGAAGCGGTGAGTCCAACCAATCATCAAGTGGAAGCGGTGAGTCCAGCCAATCATCAAGTGGAAGCGGTGAGTCCAACCAATCATCAAGTGGAAGCGGTGAGTCCAACCAATCATCAAGTGGAAGCGGTGAGTCCAGCCAATCATCAGGTAAAAATAAAAAGCCTGATAGTGATAACACAATTTCTTAAATTCAAACCAGATAAATGTAAAGCTGTATTGACAAGTTGAAAGATGACCTGTATAGTTTCTCTATACTTTCAATATGGCAATAGCCATGCGAGTAGCGATATGCTAAAGAAGAAATCAACAGATCAAATAAAAAAAGATCCAGTTGTTAACAACTCTACAAACCCTTACCTAGACGCAAGACGCGAATGGAATGAACGTTACGGTAGTTATATAAAACAAGCAAAAAATTGGAGAGCAATAGCTTTTATGAGTAGCTTTATTGCACTTATAGCTGTTGGTGGGGTTGTTTATATCGGATCAGAAAGTAAGCTTGTACCATATGTTGTTCAAGTCGATAAATTGGGACAACAAGTACCCGTACAACGAGCAGATCGAGCAAGTTCTGTAAGTGATGCAATTATTATTCATCAACTCGCATCCTGGATTGAATCTTCAAGAACAGTTTTCACAGATGCAGACGCACAAAATAAAATGATAAGTATTACATACTCTATGCTGAGAAATAAAAGCCCAGCATATAACAAAGCTAATGCTTATTTTCAGCAAAACAATCCTTTCACTAGAGCTGCTGATGAGACAGTTTCAGTAGATATTAAATCTGTACTTCCGATGAGCAAAAACACATGGCGTGTAGAGTGGGTTGAGAAAAAACATGATCGTGAAGGTATGTTAGTTGGTTCAACAAACATGCAAGCGATTCTTACAGTCGGTATTACTCCACCTCAAGAAGAGTCAGCAATATTAATTAATCCAATGGGTGTTTATATTGATGACTTTAGCTGGTCAGCAAAACTATAGATTTAATTAACTTTGTTGGAATAAAAAATGAAAAAACTTCTCGTTGCTTTAACTCTACTACCAATTTCTACCGTTTTTGCAGCTAATTTAGCTACTAACAGTGAAGATTTAGCTCAAGCATCTAATCTACTTAATCAGTTACAAGCACAGCAACAACAAGCAGTTAATGTTAGTGGTGGTAATCAAGGAATTGTATCAAGCGTTAATAATGCACCCATTAATTATTTAAATAACAGTAACCCTGTTTTGAATCCTAAAGAAGTAAAAGGGACAGAAATGGCAAATGAGTGGGTCAACAGAAATGATATACCAGGGCGTGGTGATTCAGGCTCAGTTGTTTATCAATTCGGAGCATCTTTACCGACTGTTGTGTGTGCGCCATTTTATGTATGTACGATAAAACTCCAAAAAGGTGAAGAGGTATCTAAATTAGATGTTGCCGATCAAGTGCGCTGGAAAATAACACCTAGTCTAGTTGGTTCTGGAGATGATCAAACGACATATTTAATTGTTAAGCCTACTGATAGTAACCTAGCAACGAATTTAACTGTAGCTACAGATAGAAGGTTGTATGTAATTAAGCTTTTAAGTCGTATAAATGACTGGATGCCTATTGTTAGTTTTCAATATCCAGAAGATCAACAACGTGCCTTAGAACAGTATAAAGAACAATTAAAAGCTAAGAAGGCAGCAACTATATTAGATGATGGGCATGATGTATCAACTTTAGATTTTGGGTTTAAGCTGAAAGGTGATGAACCCTCTTGGAAGCCACTACGTGTTTATACAGATGGATCTAAAACTTATATTCAATTTGCAAAAAGTGTAAGCGATGCCAACCAAGAATTACCAGCGTTATTATCTGTTGGTGCTGACAATAAGGAACAATTAGTCAATTATCGTTTAATAGGGGATCGCTTTGTAGTTGATTCTGTCATTAGTCGTGCAATTCTAGTAAGCGGTGTTGGTAGAAAGCAAGTCAAGGTTGAAATCGTTAGAGATCAAAAGGCTGGTTAGTATGAAAAAAAATATATTAGCTATGTCTGCTGTTCTAATTTTTTCAGCAGCAGCAGTTGGTTGTGTATCACAAAATCCCAAGTTAGAAAAATCTTATGCCAAAGGAATTTCTAATGAGTCTGCACAGATTGTTATACCAAGTATCATGGATTATGTCTCTTATAAGTTGCCACCAGCAAGCAGTACTATTTATATAGCAAAAAGTAACTATAGTAATCTCGATTCTATTTTAGAAGACTTCGCTAAGACAAAGGGATATGCAATTTCTAATAGCTATGAGCCTGATACAGATATTCATCTTGTTAAATACCAAGTTGAACCATTCTTAAATGGTCTTCTTGTTAATATCACTGTAGATGGTAACACAGCAACAACAATGGCTGTGCGGTGGAAAAAACAGTGGAGTCAACTCGGAAAATATACTGTTCGTGAGAGTAACTATGTCGGAAAATAGCTCTAATAAGCAAGACGAAAATTTGAATCCTAGTAAGCCTGTTGGGATTCAACAAGGCGAAAAAACAAAGCTGCGCGGTGGAAGACGGCTTACAAAATTTCCGATGATCGTTATTGTAGTGATTATAGTGATTGTTGTACTTCTAGTCGCTGTAACAATGTATCAAGTATCTAATCCTAATAACAGTAATGCTGATTCAGGATCTGATTCAAACTCAAATGCTGGTGGTGGGGTTTCTACTGGTGTTCCAGTTGATATGTTTGGTAGTAATGATAAAAAGACAGGAGCAGTACCAGTTGGCCCTATTAAACCAAAATCGACAAGTAAAGATAGCTGCTTAGAAAATGTTGTCGATCCTCAAGGAAATACTGTTTTAAATTCCGATGGAACGCCAAAACAACAAGCTTGTAATCCGAATGCTCCAGCAGCTTCAGATGTTATGACTTCAAACCAACAAACGGTTGAGGGTTCACAATCTGATTTTGAAAATAAAAAAAGGTTGTTAGAGTTAGATAGAATACGCCAAAAAAATGAATTAGAAATGCAACAAGCTCAGATGTTGCAGCAACAAAAGCAAAGAGAACTAGATAACAGAAATCAATCAATTACAGAACATCAAAATGCTATTGCAAATGTACTAAACACTGGCAGTACTTTAAATGGAACTGGTCTAAATAGCTCAATGAATGCTTCAAATGGTAATAGTGGTGCTTCTGGTTTAGGTATGATGCCTGGCTCTAGATCTATGCCAAATGATGATAATGGCTCAGAACCAGATAGATATGATATTGCAAATGGACAATCAAAGAAACAAGCATGGGCCTCTCAAAAACGAGATGATGATGTTTATCTTAATAAAAGTTTAATTGATGCTGTTTCTGAATATGAAGTAAAAGCAGGAACTGTTATTCCTGGGGTACTAATAACTGGTTTGAATAGTGACCTTCCAGGTCAAGTTGTGGCACAAGTTTCACAAAACATTTATGACACTAAATCAGGGAAGTACTTACTCATTCCACAGGGAACTAAAATTACAGGATCTTATAACAGTGCCGTAACTTTTGGTCAAAAAAGAGCAATGGTTCAGTGGGAAAGATTAATTTATCCAAATGGTGCATCTATAAGTATTAACTTTGCTGGTGTAGATCAAGCAGGTTATAACGGTTTCCAAGATAAAGTAAATAACCATTATCTTAGAACTTTTGGTCAAGCTGCACTTATTTCTATGTTTTCGGCTGGCGGTCAAATAGCAACTAATAGTGGAAATAATACATCAGGCGACACGCAATCTAATGGACAGACTCTTAGTCAGGAACTAGGTCGCCAATGGTCACAAACAGGCCAAGAGCTAATTAATAGAAATATGAATGTTGCTCCAACAATAACTGTGCGTCCTGGATATCGATTCAATGTCATGGTGTCTAAAGATGTTATTTTAAGACCATATAAAAAATAGATGTAAACTCATATTAGGGGGGGTATCCCCCTCGTTTTTCGGATCAGAAAATTAGAGCTAATTTATGAAAAGATTATTTATTGCTGAAAAGCCAGAACTAGCTAAGGCAATTCAAAATGGTTTAGGGGGTGGTACTAAAAAAGATGGCTATTTTGAGTGCAATAATGGTGATTTAGTGACATGGTGTTACGGTCACATGCTCCGTCTTGCAGATCCGCATGAATATGATATGAAGTATTTTAAGTGGGAATTAGATCACTTACCCTTTTGTTTTATACCTTGGGAAAGACATATAACTGCTGATAAAGAACAACAAGTTAAGGTGATTTTTTCTTTGATTGATAAAGCTAACGTAATCGTTAATGCTGGTGATCCTGATGAAGAAGGCCAATATCTTGTTGATGAACTCTTAGAGTTTTATGGAAATAAAAAACCAGTATATAGAGTTTTAATTAATGATAATAATTTAAAAGTTGTTCAAAAAGCCTTAAATAATTTAAGACCTAACTCTGAATTTGCAGCTTTATCAGCTTCAGCAGAAGCTAGATCAGTAGCAGATCAACTATATGGATATAATCTTTCTAGAGCATACTCGTTAAAGGCTCAAAGCCAAGGATTTGATGGAACTCTTTCTGTTGGAAGAGTTCAAACACCTATGCTTGGACTTATTGTTAGACGTTGTAGAGAATTTAAATCACATCAAAAGTCTTATTATTATCTTGTATCAGGAGTTTTTGATTATTCTGGGACTAGATTTAAAGGGAATTATATAGTTAAAGATTCAGATCAAGTAGATGATAAAAAAAGACTTATTGATGAATCTTTAGCAGAAAGTATTGCCCAAGATATTAAAGAGCAACCAGCTAAAATTATTTCGTATAAAACCGTTAAAAAAGAGACTCCACCAGTACTTCCATATAATTTATTAAAATTACAAGCCGATGCTTCAAGAAAATACGGCTACAAACCAGATCAAGTAAAAGAAATCACACAAAGTTTACGTGAAAGACATTCATTAATTACTTATAACCGTTCTGATTGTGAATACCTTTCGGATGAACAACATGAAGATGCACCGCAAGTATTAAATGCTATTTTGGGATCAGCCCCAATTTTTTCAAAAGTTATATCAAAAGCAGAAACAAAGTTAAAAAGTAGAGCCTTTGATAGTAGTAAAGTTTCAGCACATCACGCAATAATACCTACTGAAGCCACAAAAGACATTACGAGTCTAAGTGATGCAGAAAAAAACATATATTTGCTTATTGCTAGAGCCTATATTGCTCAGTTTTTTCCTAACATGAAATATGATGAAACAACAATAGTTATTCAATGTAGTAGTCATCAATTTAAAACAGTATCTAAAGTTGTAACTGAAAAAGGTTGGTCTAGTCTTTATAAAAATGATACGGATAATGATGAATTAGATAGTGATTTTAGCCAATGTGATCTAAGGTCATTACAAAATAATTTAATAGGAAAGTGTGTTGAGTCATCCAATGATAAGAAAGAAACGAAACCACAACCGCTTTATACAATGTCTTCTCTTCTTAAAGATTTAACTAGAATTGCTAAATATATTAAAGATCCACACCTAAAAAAGATTTTAATTGAAAAGGATAAAGGTAAAGAAGGTGAGCATGGAGGAATTGGTACTTCTGCGACAAGAGATACTATTATTGCTCTTCTCTTAAATAAAGGTTTCATTACTGAACAAGGAAAATCTTTAGTATCTACATCTATTGGCGAAGCTCTTTATGATGCTCTTCCTGATACAGCTAAGTATCCAGACATGACGGCTTTATGGCATGAACAACAGAAGGACTTAAAAAGTAAAGAAGATATTATCCAATTTATTAAAGAACTTAATAATTACATTGCTAATGAAGTAAACCGTGTCAAAAACAGTAAATTGGATATTAAATATCAACACACATGCCCTGACTGTAAATCTGGCTTAAAAAAAATAGCAATTCCTGGTAAAGATGCCTTTTGGGGATGTGTAGATAAGTGCGGTTACACAGCACCAGACAGTAATGGTAAACCTGGAGTACCTAAAGCTAAACAGAAAGTTTCTAATGTCTACTTTTGTAAAGAATGTAAAAAAGGATTAATTAGAAGAGTAGTAAAGAAAGGCAAATTTTCTTCTGCATTTTGGGGCTGTTCTGGTTTCCCAGGGTGTAAAGAAAAATATAACGATGATAAAGGTAAACCAGTTTTTAAATAGGAATCCAATTATGAACTTTAATGAAGGTATGACACTTTCTCAAGCGAAACGTGCTTTTGATTTAAATAGGATAAAAAGTGTCAAAGTTAAAACGGTTAAAACAGCTAATGGAACATCTTACTCTATTGAAATTATGGACATAATTATAGCTCGCCCTTTATTAAATGAAAAATCAGAAGTTAAAAGTTATGCAAGTCTGGAAGAAGCAGCACAAGACTATTTTTTAATTACTAATGAAAGATTAGCTATTAATTAATAAAAGTTAAACCTATCAATGATATTTGAAAAATCTATAAAGGTATAGAAATCGAATGAAAAAATTTAGAAAGTCGTTTTTAGCAATCGCAGTTACAGCAATAAGCTATAATACATCTTATGCAAGCATTCAAATTGGTGATAATGCAAATGCTAAATATGCAAATAGCTTTGCAATTGGCGATAATTCCAGTGCAACAGATTTATATGCAACTGCAATTGGCAATACTGCAACAGCAGATTATCACTCAACATCAACTGGCTATGGTGCAAGTGCTACAGGTGGTTTTAGTTCGGTTTTTGGTGATAGTGCGACAGGTGGAAATGGTTCAACTGTCATGGGCTATGGTGCGACAGGTGGTAGTAATCAAAATGTTGCTGTAGGTGCAAATTCTAAAGCAACAGGACAATTATCAATTGCAATGGGCGCACAAGCAGTTTCAACTGGATACGGTTCTGTAGCTGTGGGTAACAGAAGCAATGTCACTGGAAATGACTCAACAGGCATAGGAACTTTTGCAAATGCAACAGGTGAAAGATCAATTGCACTTGGTATGAACTCAAAAGCTAGTAATTATGCTACTGCTTCACTAGGTGCTTATTCACAAGCAACAGCAGATAATGCAACTGCAATTGGTAGTAGCTCAACTGCAAGCGGTAAAGGCTCAACCGCTAGTGGTGTAACTTCAACTGCAAGTGGTGAAAACTCTGTAGCAACTGGTATTTTAAGTAAAGCAACTGATAGTGAAGCAATTGCAATCGGTAATTCAGCACAAGCAACAAAAAGCACAAGTATTGCTCTTGGTGCAAGATCAAATTCAAGTGGTGCAGGTTCAACTGCTATTGGTGCAGTTTCAACTGCAAGTGGTATTCGTTCAACTGCTACTGGTAATGGTGCAACTGCTACTGGGGATGGTTCAACTGCAATTGGAACACTAGCAAATGCTTCTAAAGATGATTCGATAGCTATAGGTTCAAATTCTTTAGCAGATCGTACTAACGTAGTATCAGTAGGCAATAGTACAAAAAATTTAACACGACAAATTACTAACTTGAGTGCTGGTACAGAAGATACCGATGCGGTTAATGTGAGTCAGTTAAAAACTGTACAGACACAAGTTGCTCAAAACACTTCTGATATTAAAGCGACACAAAACGATCTCGCTACTACAAATCAAAATGTAGCAAATAACACGAATGCGATTGCCCAAAACACTTCTGATATTAAATCGACACAAAACGATCTCGCTACTACAAATCAAAATGTAGCAAATAACACGAATGCGATTGCTAAAAACGCTTCTGATATTAAATCGACACAAAACGATCTCGCTACTACAAATCAAAATGTAGCAAATAACACAAATGCGATTGCCCAAAACACTTCTGATATTAAATCGACACAAAACGATCTCGCTACTACAAATCAAAATGTAGCGAATAACACGAATGCGATTGCTCAAAACGCTTCTGATATTAAAGCGACACAAAACGATCTTGCTACTACAAAAAAAGATGTAGCAAATAACACAAATGCGATTGCCCAAAACACTTCTGATATTAAATCGACACAAAACGATCTCGCTACTACAAATCAAAATGTAGCGAATAACACGAATGCGATTGCTCAAAACGCTTCTGATATTAAATCGACACAAAACGATCTTGCTACTACAAAAAAGATGTAGCAAATAACACAAATGCGATTGCCCAAAACACTTCTGATATTAAATCGACACAAAACGATCTCGCTACTACAAATCAAAATGTAGCGAATAACACGAATGCGATTGCTAAAAACGCTTCTGATATTAAATCGACACAAAACGATCTCGCTACTACAAATCAAAATGTAGCGAATAACACGAATGCGATTGCTCAAAACGCTTCTGATATTAAAGCGAATGCTTCTGATATTAAGGACACTAATACACGTATTGATCAAACAAATAGTGATTTAGCAAAGACTAATCAAAATGTAGCAAATAACACAAATGCGATTGCTAAAAACGCTTCTGATATTAAGGACACTAATACACGTATTGATCAAACAAATAGTGATTTAGCAAAGACTAATCAAAATGTAGCAAATAACACGAATGCGATTGCTAAAAACGCTTCTGATATTAAGGACACTAATACACGTATTGATCAAACAAATAGTGATTTAGCAAAGACTAATCAAAATGTAGCAAATAACACAAATGCGATTGCTAAAAACGCTTCTGATATTAAGGACACTAATACACGTATTGATCAAACAAATAGTGATTTAGCAAAGACTAATCAAAATGTAGCAAATAACACGAATGCGATTGCCCAAAACACTTCTGATATTAAAGCGACACAAAACGATCTCGCTACTACAAATCAAAATGTAGCAAATAACACGAATGCGATTGCTCAAAACGCTTCTGATATTAAAGCGACACAAAACGATCTTGCTACTACAAATCAAAATGTAGCGAATAACACGAATGCGATTGCCCAAAACACTTCTGATATTAAATCTAATGCTGACAACATTAGAACGACACAAAACGATCTTGCTACTACAAATCAAAATGTAGCGAATAACACGAATGCGATTGCTCAAAACGTTTCTGATATTAAAGCGAATGCTTCTGATATTAAAGCGACACAAAACGATCTTGCTACTACAAAAAAGATGTAGCAAATAACACAAATGCGATTGCCCAAAACACTTCTGATATTAAATCGACACAAAACGATCTCGCTACTACAAATCAAAATGTAGCGAATAACACGAATGCGATTGCTCAAAACGCTTCTGATATTAAATCGACACAAAACGATCTTGCTACTACAAAAAAAGATGTAGCAAATAACACAAATGCGATTGCTCAAAACGTTTCTGATATTAAAGCGAATGCTTCTGATATTAAAGCGACACAAAACGATCTTGCTACTACAAAAAAAGATGTAGCAAATAACACAAATGCGATTGCCCAAAACACTTCTGATATTAAATCGACACAAAACGATCTCGCTACTACAAATCAAAATGTAGCGAATAACACGAATGCGATTGCTCAAAATGCTTCTGATATTAAGGATACTAATACACGTATTGATCAAACAAATAGTGATTTAGCAAAGACTAATCAAAATGTAGCAAATAACACAAATGCGATTGCTCAAAACGCTTCTGATATTAAATCTAATGCTGGCAACATTAGAACGACACAAAACGATTTACAGAATACAAAACAGAATGTTGCTCAAAACACTTCTGATATTAAATCAGTAAACAGTCGTGTTGATCAGCATACAACAGAAATTTCACAGTTACAGCAGTCGAACGCTAATTCAGTGAAATATAGCGACAATACACACACTCAAGTTGTATTGAACAATGCTAAAATTAGTGATCTAAAAGATGGCGAAATTAGTGCGACTTCAAAAGATGCAGTTAATGGTTCACAACTTTATCAAGCAAATTTAACTTCTCAAAATTACACCGACTCGCAAGTTTCTAATCTTTCAAATAACTTCAATCAGCGTTTTAATCAACTTGATAAAAAATTAAATTCTGGTGTTGCGAGTGCAATTGCGATTGCATCACTAGCACAACCTATACAGCCTGGAAAAAGTGCTTTAGCAATCGGCACAGGAACATGGAACAACTCAACTAACTTGGCAATTGGAGCAAGTGGAGTTACTCAAGACTCAAAAATTAACGGTAAAACAGTTAATTATATCTGGAAAATGGCAGGTACAACCGACTTTAATGGTAATGCAGGTGGTGGGGCTTCTGTAGCTGTAACGTGGTAAGTTTTCGAGTGGGTATCCTAGCCAAGCTAGTGATGCCCATTATAATTTAACTATCTACGATTAATCATTTAAAAACTAAGGAAAAATTTATGATATTCAAATTGACTCACAATTACACTTTACTCACAGATTTTTTTGGTATAGAAACAAATCTTCATCAAGATGAATTGGAAAAAATTTTATTTTATATTGAATTTATAAATATGGAACATATACCAAATTTACCGTATGTTGTTGATGATTCGCTATCAGAAAAAGATGTTATTGAGTTACTTCCTATTTTATATCAAGACAAAAGCTTTACATTTAAACCAATATATCAAAAGCCTAAAAAATTCATAACAATTGATTTATGGGACATAGAAAATAGCTATCGAAAATTTAAGCCAATTATATCTGAAATAAACGAAAAATATGCAATTCCAAATGCCTCTATCTCTTTGTTAAAATTCTATAAAAGTGAAGCAGAAGCTTGGTTGAGAACTGATGAAGATACTCAAAGAATCAATCGTGAACGTGAATTAGGTATTGTTCAAAAAATTCTAAAAGGGGAGGAAATTAAAGCTGACTGGAATCTGACTTCATTTATGCGCAAAGATTTAACTGGTATAAAATTTATCCCTAGTCAAGAAAAGGAAATAATAGAAATATGGAAATAACTCAAATTATTGTAAAAATTGAGTGGTTTTAGTAATATAATTATAGACTCCAATGAGATATTAAATATTTTTATGAGTAAGAATAAAACTAATTGTGATGTTAGAGATTTTTTTAGTAATACACAAAAAAAATTAATTATATATTTAGTCTTTAATTTTTTTGTACTTTTTCTATCTAGTCTTATATCTTTTTGTGCTTCAAAAATCTTAGATATTAAATTAAATTTTTCATTCTACATTATTACTTTTCTTATAGTTTGGCTGTTAGTACTTATATTTAATCAATTTGTAGTTATTGTGAATAAAATTTTATAATAATGAGTCATGACTCATTATTATAATTATAAATTTACTTTAGGTATTCTAAGTCTAAGTTTTTTAATTCTCCTGTCTTGAAATTTAAATCTTTCAGTTCTCCTGTCTTGAACTTTTCATGTAGAAATAGTAAAGCATCAAAATTACCTTGATTGCTTGATCGTTTAGCTAACTCTATTGCACTGGCTTTATTTGTTGAATAAATTATCTTAGCTTTAAGGAATAAAGCTCTACTATTATTATTATTTACTAGAGTATCCAATTGTTGATTGTATGAGGGGTAGCCGTTAAAATACTTGGCTGTAGCTCCATTAGACTGCATATCAGCCATCCATAATATCGCATCCTCTTTACCCTCACTGGCTAATCTATTCATACGTGGGATTACTTTAGATATTGCACTTTGAGTTGCTTCTTCATCAGCTTCTTCATAAAATTTAGAACCCAATTTAGAAAGCCAGATAGTTATTAATATAAAAATAAAAATAAAAATCATCATCTTTATTGGGGATTTTAGTGATGGTTTAATACCTTTGGTTTTAAGAATATTCAATTCAAATTCTCCTAAATCTTATAAGTGGTCTAAAATTTATTACCTATCATGGATTAGTTCATATGAGAGAAACATATTGCCAGTTATATGAGAGAGTGACTACATAGAAGTAGTCAATCCCTCATAAATGTTATGTTTTAATAGAGCTTTTAATTATCTACTTTTACTTTTTTGTAGATTACTATTAATTTTCTCTACTTTCGCTTTTCCGCTTGCTTTGTGATCTATTGAAACATGATCACCGACTTCAGGAACTTTATCTAAATTATTTTTATCATGAACCATTATATATTTCTTGGATTTGTCGAGTTCTTGAAATACTTTGCTTGGTTGATCAATGATGATTTTTCCTTGATGTTTTCCAACAAACGGTAAGATAAGTTCTTTATTCATAATTGTATTTTCATTTTCATTTTCATTTTTGTTTTTATGTTCGTTTTGATTTTCTTCTTCTTGAGATCTTATTAATACTATTTGACTAATATCACTTTTGTTTTTTGCAAGATGAATAAATTCATTTGCTTGCATTTTCCCTATTTCTTCATGATTATTCATAGCTCTAGATAGAGTTGAAAGTTTATGAGCAGAATAGAAGTTGTTACTGCTTGTACTAATACTAATATTGTGACCAAGATGCGTTTTTAAATGGCTTACTAAATCATCTGAAAACCCACCTAAAGACCCTTTAACTTGTAAATTTACATGCTTGTATTCTTCATCCTCTCGTTTTACTGCTGAATATACACCAAACCCATTAAACGTAATGCTTTGATTTAGTATTTCTAAATTAGTAACTGTTGTTGAGTTTCTATTATTTTCATGTTGCTGTGCTAATATAGTTTCACTTAAGCGTCCACCTAATGAATGCCCAGTTGATGTAACTATTTTTATTTTATTACCACTTCTATCAGCTTTATCTAATGCTTTGTCTGCAAACCTCTTTGCTGCTATATCAGCAAGAGTTTCTTTTACAGCTAGATCTCTAAGACCTACGGCTTTTAAATCTGTAACAATATCTTTTGAAGTTTTAGTTCCTCGGCTTGCGATTATCAATTCATTATTAGAATGATCAAAGTAACAAAGCCCCCCATAATCAGATTTTGCATCTTTACTATATTTTATAAATTCTAAATTTAAGTTCTTTAATTTATAATCATGTTCACCAGACGGATCTTTCAATCGTTTGTAAGTGTTCTCAGCTAATTGAAGTAAATCTTTAATATCTGCCATTATTTTACTCCGTAAAAATTTACTTCAAAGTTTGTTGATAAAGCTATTTTGTCTTCATTAGTTGCTATACCAAAGGTTGTAATACCATTAATTTTTTCTTTATGAATAGTCGAACCTTCTTTAGTTTGCTGCACTAAAAAAGATGATTTTTCTTCATGATCATAAAGATCTAATATGATTGTATTCTTATCTGTTATACATACATTAGTGTATTCACTTCCATCTCTTACATAATCTTCATAAATAATATCTTTCGTTTCTTTATCAAGAATATATAGTGTACTTATTACATCACCATTCTCGTCATTAGAACTGTTAGCAATAACTGCTATAGTTCTACCGTCATTACCAACTTTTATTTGGCATGTATCAACATCATCACCTAAGATAGTGCTTTCTGTTTCTTTTGAATTAATATTAAAAGAGGTTAAACAGAAGAGGCCATTTTCATCATTTGTACCTACAGTGTATATATAGTCGTCATATATCTTTGCATCATATATAAGATGCTTTGAGTTTATAGTTTGAATTATTTCCAATGACTGCGTATCTACAATAAATAAGTCTTGATTATCTCTAATATTATCTTCTTTCATCACTTGAAGTAATGGACGTTTACAAGCAATAAGTAAATTACCTGAGCAATAATCTAAAGATACAATTTCTCTGTTAAAGGCTTTATCAAAAGATCTTATTTGATCAAAATCATTTCCAGAAAGAATTATAACCTTAGATGAAGCGTTAGAAATAAAGCTAATTTTATCTTCAAAAAAGAGGATCGAATTAATCGGATTAAAAGCATTATCGAAATGAATAGTATGAAACTTTTTTCTACTGCTTATATTCCAAAAATTTATTTTATTTTGTGAATAACAACCTGTTGCTAGTAGATCTCTTTTTAAATCTATAGCAAGTGAGGTAACAACAAACTCTTCTTTTAAACTATTCATTACTGGCTCATATATACGAGAGATTAAAAATATTTTAGGCGAACTTCTTTATATTGTCAATGATGCTTTACAATAAAGATAATTTTCGGATCAGAAATTAGATTTTAGCTAAAAATATATGTTAAAAATACTTTTAATATTAATAAAATTAAAGGAGCTAAAAATAAAAGTTTAAATTTATTTTTACTTATATTAAATTTTTGGAAGATCTTTAATAATTTTCTATATAAATACGGTAGAACACCAAAATAGTAAAAAATTACGATAGACCATCTTACAATAAAATTTATTTTTGAATATTCAGTTAAAGGTTGGTAGATAAAGTAGTTATTGATACTTTTCCCAAAGCTTATTGGTTCATATAAAGTATAATGATAGAAGGTTACAACTATTTTGGTTAAGCCAGTATATGATTCCAAATCAGCGAGAAGATTCCATATATATTGAAGTCCTATCAATATTCCTATAACAATAAGACCTGAAAAATATCCTGGAGGAATACCAAAATTAGAACTTCTTTCACATTTAATATAGATAGTTTCATAATCATTGTATGGATTATCATTTCTATTATCTATCATTGCTGATTTCCTTTTTATACTTGGCCCATATCAATTTTACTTGGCTAATACTGCTATTAGTTAGTTGAGCTGTTTTAGATATACTTGAGCCTAACTTTCTTAGTTCTACTATCTGTTTATTTTTCTTTGTATTAGGTTTTCTACCTTTAAATTTTCCTAATTCTTTAGCTTTACTAATACCTTTCTTGATCCGATCCCTTCTTAGATTGTATTCATCATGTGCAATTTGAAGAGTTATTTTTAATAACATCTCTTGAATACTATCTAGAACAATTTTGGATATACCGTCTGTTGCATTTGATATAGTACTTAGATCTATTATTCCTGGGATAGATATCTTTGCTCCTTTTTCTTTGATTTTATTAATTAGATCTATAGCCTCTCCGTGTGGTAAACGACTAATCCTATCAATATTTTCTGCAATAACAACTTCATCATTTTGGAGATCATTGATCATTCTCTGTAACTCAGGTCTATTAAGGATCATTCCTGAAGCTTTCTCTCTATAAACTGCCGCTATGTAGAAACCAGCCTCTTCCGCTTCTTGCACGATACTTTCTTGTCTAGATAAGTCCTGTCCTTCTGTACTTACTCTTAAATAAACTCTTGCTACTTTCATAATAGCCTCAAAATTAAAAATGATAGGGCAATTAGGCCATAATCAAATTAGCCTATTCCATACATAGCTAAAATTTATCTTATCATAGCTTTAATTAGCTAGGCTAATAAGTTTAAAATTAATTAACCATTCACTAAGTTGAAAAAAGTAATGTAAAATATTCTTAAATCAAAGAAAAAGATGAATGAACATGAGATATAAAGTATGCAGCTAAGATTAGCATTCGTGATTTGGTTGATTTCCTTTATTGGTTTTTTTATTAGTATTAAATTATGCTCCGTACTAGGGGTAACGCAATGGATAACATTTATTTACTACATTATTGTAGGATGTATCTTAAATAGAAAAGTACTATACAATTTAGTAGAATGGCATCCTATAAATAATACTATTAATAATGTAAGTAGTGAAAAGTTAAGATTTCTATTATTGTGGATAGTCAAATATCCATTTTTATTTTTTAAACTAGGTATAATTCGTTTCCTATAGCAATTTTATTGCTTTGAAAAAATTAAAAGCCTTTAATTAAAGGCTTTTAATTTTTTGATTTAAAAAAGTTAACCAATTTTCTTGAATATAACAAGTAAACATATATATTAAAAAATTCATTTAATTTCTTCTTCTGCTAGATGATTAGAGTAAATTTTAATGAATAAAGCTTTTTTATTACTTTCTTTCTTCCAATTCTCATAAAGATGTTTTTCTATATCATTATCAAGATATAGATCAATAAGGATATTCTTTTTCATACGTCTTCGAGCATAACGAAGTTGTCTTGGTTCTTTACTCACATTTTTCATTTTTACGGATTCCCTCTGCCTCTTTATCAACATTTTTAAACAATTTCACTGTGATATGTTTGATCTATTTGTAGTGTCTGGTCAGGTTTAAAAGATTTTAGCTGGGCAGGTCTATAAGAGAATATTTGATTCCAATTGGTTTAACCATATTTACAAGTAACCAGATTTCATCTATATGATCTATAGACTCAAAACTATGATCTTTTAAAAAAAGGTCAATTTCACTCTCTATAGAATTATCTTTATACTGTAGATTTAATTTTTTGAATATTAAACACTCTTTAATTTTGTTTAAACGTTCAATTGCTGAATTAGCTAAAAGCTTACTTTTTTCTAATACATCACTTTCTAACGAAATATCATAAATAATGTTCCAATTATCTAAATATATTCCTTTATCTTCATTAAAAATATGAAAATCTCTATAATAAGTTTTTCTACAATCGTGATAAAGAATACTTCTTTCAGAAACTAAATAAGTTAAGTCCATAATTAATTTCACTATAATAATTAATATCCACATTGTAACCAATGTTACAATTAAACTCAATCTTCTCTTGAACAATTATGTAACATTGGTTACAATTATTTATATCAGACTAATAGAAAACAATAGTCTTTTCTTAGTGGACTTGCGTGTATTAGATTAAACGGAAAATAATATATGAGATTTAATTTTGGTGTAGCTTTTTTTTCAATCCTTATAATTGGTGTGACATTTATCCTTTTTTTGGATAGGTATATACCTGCTAATATGGAATATATTCGAGTTTTACTTTTTATAATATTAATTTCTATTCCTCCAATACTTAGTAATTCAGTTGGTTTAGAAAAGATAGGAAAAAATTTAGTAAACAATTTAATTAAATATATAATTCCAATAGGTTATATTATTCTTATATTAAATGGAATTTTTCAGATATATACTATTTTTTATAAATAGGGAGGAGCTTTACAGTGAGATTAATGATAAATATTGGTGGTCTTCTAATACTTTTTTCTATTATGATTGCTATACTTTTAGGTTTTTTTATTATTATGGGATTGCTGCTTTCTAGGCCATTAAGTTCAAATGAATTAAGTCTTTTATGGGAAATTTGGTCTTATTGTTGGAAATTTTTTCTTGCTGGACTTGCATGTATGTCGATTGCACTATTGCCACTGGTGATCAAAAACTAATTGAATACATCAACTAAGTACTTATAAAGTACTCTCATACAATACACTTGATTAAACGCTTTATCCAAAAACCTGATCATGTAAGATCGAGTAGTGAAGAAGTTAAAGAAACAATAGAGAAATTCAACCTATGAGAGCAATTGCGACAATACTTTTAATACTTTTAATAGCATCCATCATATTTCTTAAGCTTTTTGGTAATCACCTTATAGATGCATCTGAAGAAAAACTAAGACAGGCTAAAATAGATTGCCCAACAATTTCGAAATATCTAAATCTAAATCAAAAAATTAGTGAATATGATTTAATGAATGCTGTAGATGAATGTAAACAGATAGATATACAGAAAAAGGTTTTTAAAAATGACTAAAAATTTGCAAAAAAACCATATAGATAAATACGCTATTCGTTATCATAAAAGAAATATACATAGAGGATACAAAGCGATAGCCTTTCTTATTAGTTTCGCTATTGGAGTAATAATCTTATGTATAAAAACTTTAGGTTTATCAGGATTTTTAGCTAGTAAACTACCAGTACAGATCATAGGAGTTTTACTTCTTTTACTTTTTTTTGCTTCTGTTCTTACTATAATTTATATCTATATTACTGCTATAAAGCATGCTAAAAAAGAAGTAAAAAAACATTGTGTGTAGTAAGATTGTTTATTGTGATGATTTTTCAAAAAATTCATATTTTATATATAAATATTAGAGGTTATATATTATGAGAAATGACTTCAAACTTGAAGAAGGGCAAGAACTTAAAATAGTAAACTATAGAGAAAAAGGACATTTAGGACAAACTGAAATATATGATTACGAAATTTTAAATCAAAATAAAGAAATAATAGGGAAAGCGAGAAAAACTGAAACTACACAAGTAAGAGGATTTGCAAGCAGTACGCACATTGAGCAATGGGATTTAAATGGGGAAAAGATTTTTGAAAATATTGAGAGATATTAATTGTATGAGGGTACTTTTGTATTTTAACAATCAGGTTTAAGTGTATGAGAGTACTTTATAAGTACTCAACTGGTAGTAGAAATTGCAGAGGATGTGCCTTATTCATATAGCAAAGTATCTGATAAAAAATTATTGATTAAAGCCAGAAAGCTAGTAGATGCTACCAACGAATTTAGATATATCTGTGGAACAAAATATATCTATGTAAAAGATATTAAAGAACAAGATAAAATCTTTGGATCTTTATTTGTAAAGGGTAATACAAGTGAAAATTCAAAATTATATGACATAATTTTAGAAGAGATGTAATGATATTATGAAAGAAATCAGTAAGGTTAAAATACCAAGCTACTGCTACTGTCCACCATATCTAACAAAAGGGAAAAAATATAAAATATTTAATAGATTTAATTACTTAGGTAAAGATGGGAATTGTTATTCTAAATTAAGTATATTGGATGACAATAAGAATAAAATACTCATAGATTTTTCTTTTTGCAAACATTTAAATGGTGGATCATGGGAATACACTCATATATTTGATGGTTGGATTGGGGCACTGGGTATATTTTTACTTATTGTAAGTGAATCTATATTTTTTTCGATTATTTACCATATATCAAAATGAGTACCTAGTATTATATTACTCTCGCAGACCTAGTTAATTTTCTTGCTTACAATTTTAAGGGGATTTCAGTGTATAAAGTATTTTTTATTAGCATCTTACTTAGCCTATTAAGTGCTTGCTCAAATTCAAATAAGGCTCAAGAAGAACATGAAAAAGATGTAAAAAGCAGAAATGATACGTCTTACTACAAACCTCAAAAGTCTGAAAAATTAGAACAATTTTAGAAGAGAGGTAATAATATTATGAAAGAAAAAATTAAAATGGTAGAGTCAATTAGTCCAAATCAATATAGGTTTTGGTTTCAACAAGCAGAAATATATTATAGTAGTGCAAATATTATATCAAAAGAAAATTCAGGGTTACTATTTCCAATAATGACTCTTCAGGCATTTAGTATTGAATGTGCATTAAAAGGTTTATTTCTGCTAAATAATAGTGAATATAAATTAAAATATACACATAACTTATATGATCTATTTAAATGCTTACCATCCAGTATAAAAGAAGATTTAAATTATTTATTCCCAGAAATAGAGAAATATATTCAGCTAATAAAAAATGATTTTATGACTTCACGCTATTTTTTTGAAAATTTCAAAAATGAATCAACTCATACATTTTATGATGGAATTTTAACTAGTATTTCAGATTTTTTTATTCAGTATATAAAGGAAAATTTATTGTTTATTGGCTTTAAGTCTGGCATATAAAATCAAAGACTTGAGAGTAAGCCAGTATGATACTTTTTATATACTACTCTCTTACACTTTCTTTCTTCCAATTTTCACAAAGATTTTTTTCGAGATCATTATCAAGGTACATATCAATAAGAATACTTTTTCTCATACAATTTTTTGCATATCGAGCCTGTCTTGTTTCTTTATTTTTCATTTTTACGTATTTCTTTAGCTTTTTTATCAACAGATTTAAAAAATGAGATAATAGGTCTCAATATAAATTGGTTTAATATATATATGAACACAATTAATGCTATCAAAGCCCATATCGCAGCTACAATAAATTCAACTGGAGCAGGAAGAAAATTCTTTTTAAAAGAAGCCTCATACGTCATTATAATAGTTAGAATAATAAATGTAAAAAGAGAAAATATAGCTATATTGAATGGATCAAATAAAGCTTTAATAAAATACTTGTCAAATTTCATTATGTATTATCCTTTAGAATTTCTGTTTTCATGACATATAACTCTAATTTAGGTTGAAATATACTAACATCTTAGAAACAATTCCGACTGTAACCTATGTTACTATTAATTATACTACTTGTGTATTACATTCTTTTGAATACTGACATATAGAGGATTTTTATCGTGAGATTAATTGTGATTAAACAATAAAAATGTTAATCCATTACCCCAAGGTTAAGTCTCATACTAAGTATTAAAGTATCATCCTAAGTAATAAAGTTTCATACTCAATTGATAGTAGAAGTTGCAAAAGGTATCACTTTCCAGCGAAGCCGGATAGTGATGCCTGGTTAAAGTATATTATTTTAGATCAATGATTTATGTTTTTTATAAAAAATGTAAGACTGGCATAAAGTTACACCTGATTTTTTTCAGTATGAAACTTTTTAAGTACTTCTTTTTTACTCTCGCACATACAAGCGAGAGTAATTTTGCAAATAAATTATTTTCAAGTAGTATTAGAGAAAGTTAGATACCTTTAGCCTGAGGAAAAATTATGTCTATAGATTATATATTAGAAGTTTATGAACCAGGGGATAAACGTGCTCATAATCAGTACAGAAGTTCTACTCCATTTGGTGCATTTTCGGTAGGAGATACTATTAAAACTCAAACGCAAGGTACGGCTCGTATCATTCATATAGGGCACTTTGTTTCTCAGATACCAGGAAGTGAAAGAATTACTCATGTAACGATGATCTATACTTCTATTGATTGATTGTATCATAAACGGTTTTAGTGCTAGTATTGAATCTTGGGGATGAAATTTAAGCACACTCATTTAAAAAATGAGTGTGCTTTTTTCTATCTGGTGATAGATCTAGCTCTACTTTCTTTAATATTAGAAGTTTCTCGTTGCAACTTATGAATATTCTCATTTTGAGAAATATTTTCTTGTTTTTTCTCCTGTTTCTGGTTGATAGATTCTAAGATGCTCTTGATCTCCGCTTTGACATGCTGATTGCCTCTTTTTACTGCTATATCGTTCCAATCACTAACACCATCTCCTATTCTTACCTTTGGAATGATCACATGGCCATTTACAGCATTGGCAGCTTGTGTAGCTTTTTCTACTCCAACATTCTCACGCATATTTTTATTTTTTTCTAATGATTCAATATCATTATCACCCGCAACGTAGATGATACTGTCTTTAAATTGCTCTTTTAAAATTATGGCAATACTTGTTAAATTCCCACTATCAAAAGAAACCGCTACTGGTCTTCCAGTAACTTCATGTAGAGTTGCACCTGTGGCATATCCTTCTGCTTCTAAGATCGGTTTACCATTTTCAAAGTTGCCAATTGTGAAAAAGTTTCCTTGCTTTTTACCTCCTTTTAACCAGGATTTAAAGCCATTTTCACTGATTGTTTGTATAGTCCAAACCTTACCATCAATATCTTTAGATGGAATCATTATATCATTCTTTGTTAAAAATATTGCCTCTGGATCTGTATTGGTACTCCTTAGCTGTTTTGTTTCTTTATATGTATTCCCAATAAAAATTTTTTGTTCTTCTAATTCTGCATTTGGACTTGGAACGGCTAATAGTCCATGACTACTGACTTGTTTCTTGTCTAAGTATTTATGGTTCACAAGAGGCTCTGCATATGAAATCAGTAATTCAGCTTTATGAGCAACTTGTTCATACATAGCTTCTCTTTTTTGAGCAATCGCAAAATTTCTTTGTGCTGCTTCTGCTTGTAGTTTTGCTGTATTAACAGTACCTTGAATTTTCCCATCTGCTTTCCAGTTTTCTTTTAGACCAGTCTTGAAATTCTGAATAAAACCGCTTGGGACAAGCCCATTAAGATTCCCTTTATAAGCTCCATTTCTTTTAGATCCTTTGTCATCATCTAATGGTACTCGATAGAGTTTTCCATCCATTTGAGGGTTATCTACCTTTAATCCTGCCTCCTGTAATGCCTGACGAAATTGTGATATTGGATCAATATTTGTTTGAAAGACTGAGGTGTTATTTGCATGTGCGTGAGAGTCAACACTAGGCTGATTTTCAGGTAGCCACTTATTCAGTAACATCATGTCCGAACCCTCTGGAGCATACCAACACTTAGCTTCTTTATCCCACATTGCACCAGCTTCTTTAGCAATTTCTCTATCTTCATAGGCAACAGCAAGGAATATCTTCATATCTGAAAAATTTGGCTGCAACGACTTACCGAGTTCTTCTTGAGCAACACTCGTAATATCTTTAATTGCTTCGGTTGTTAAATCTCTTACTTCAATCCACTTCTCAAAAGGGGTAGTATCCACATTTTCAGGGATAAACCAAGATTTCTCATTTTTATCCCACTTCGCACCAGCCTCTCTAGCCTCATTTTTTTCTGAGAATGGCACATTGATATACGTTTTTTCTTTTGTAGCTTGAATCTTACTATTATTCTCTATGCTTGCATTTTTAACTTGGTTAGAGGCCTCGTTAGAAGTTTCATTGGCATCTTCATTGATATACATCTCGTTGAAATGATATTTGTTTTTAAGATCAGTAATCGTATCCGTAATATACTTATTTTCTTGTGAAATACTTCCCGATTCAAGCAAATTTAAGATATTCTTACTTGCTTCCTCTATCTCTTGATCTGACTGTAACTCTGAAACTGGAGTAAAAGAGCCAACTTCTTTTTGATTAACTGAATAAAGAATGAGGTATCCAACATTTTCATAACCTTGTGCTTCTGCTAGTTCTTTCAAAAAGTTAGATTCATCTAAAGATAACTTAGCCGTATGAGTATGATCTTCATCTTTAGGTAGCCACTTCTCAAAAGGGGTAGTATCCACATTTTCAGGGATAAACCAAGATTTCTCATTTTTATCCCACTTCGCACCAGCCTCTCTAGCCTCGTTTTTTTCTGAGAATGGCACATTGATATAAGTCTTTTCTTCTTTGGTTGATACGTTATCCATAGTTTCTAAATTTTGTTTATCTTCGCTATCTGTTTTGATCCATTTATTATGAGCTAAATCCAATTGATCACTCATGATAAACCAAGATTTCTCATTTTTATCCCACTTCGCACCAGCCTCTCTAGCTTCATTTTTTTCTGAAAATGGTACATCTAAAAGAATTTTACTAGGCTTTTCAGTAAATTTCTTTATGGTTTCTTCAAAATCAACATTTTGAAAAAAGGCTTTCAGTAAATTTCTTTATGGTTTCTTCAAAATCAACATTTTGAAAAAATGCTTCTAAAGCTATTTCTTTTAAAACGGGTTCAGTCTCAGAAACCTTATTATTAGATGAATCTAATACAGTAATGTTATATAGATTACCGACTCTAGATAAAATCATGTTTTCATCTTGGTTTTTTGGTAGTGCTATTCCAACTATATCTTGATCTTTTGATTCCTCGATTAGATCATCAATAATTTGCCCTTTAAATTGTTGACCAATCTCAAATTTAAAATAGTCATTTTTCTGTGATAAAAGCACAATTTTATTGGCAGCTTCAACAAGCTTGTTATCATTCATACTCAATGAGTCATTTGATTTGCTTTTTCTTAAAGAAACTTCTGTGACAAAATCTTGATATAAAGACTGTGTTAATCCTTCTTCTTGCCAATTTTGATCAGATGTATAATTAGTATTTGCCAATGGTTCACCATCAACAAACGTCATAGCTTTACCATTTTCTAGAATATTACTTGTAACATCTGTTTTTCTTTCACCAGCATAATATTCAACTAGATAGCTCTTTTGTTCATCATTATGATTAAGTAAAACTTGAGCAGTATAACCAAGCTTCTCAGCATGATTTTGTAATGTAGAAAAAGTGTTTTTTATAGCTTCTTGCTCATTATCAATCATTTTTTGATTTTCAAACTGAGAAGAGCTATTGTTCTCTCGATCAATAGTAACTACTTGAATCGCTTGAATCGTTTTTTTAAGGGCTGAATCAAAATCTTCATTGCTTGTAAAATGATTGATTAATGGCTTTTTAGCTAAATCAGAAATTACAATTCCACCAGACTTATTAAATGTAATGTCAAAGTCTGATTTTTCACTAACCTGAATATTAGCTGTAACTTTATTTTTATTGGTAGTTATAGCAACATCACAACCTAAATCTTTTGTTATATCTAGCAATGATTGGTATGCCAAAGAGGGTTTTAATTGTAATGCTGATTCATCTAAAGATTTAAAAAATGATTCAGTATTTTCTAAAGTTTTTTCTTGGTTTAGATCTAAAACAAAACTCATAATTTGGTCAGCATCTCTTGCTGCTCTAAAAATTTCTTTAGGATCATCCTCTAAGACTTTTACCCAACTTTGTAGATATGCAATATGTTGACCAGGATCATGACCAATTTGTAATTCTTGACCAATGAACATAGAAGCAATTTCTGCTCTAAGCTCTTCTTTAGCATAACTTTCAGATCCAAAACCGCCTGTTAAGTCTCGATCTAAACGAGTATGATGCCCTGTCGCATGGCCTAGTTCATGTAAAGCAGTAGCATAATATTTATCTGCACTTTCAAATTGTGGACGTTCAGGTAAAGTAATTTGATCTGATAATGGTGAGTAATATGCTCTATCACCGCCAATATGACGAATTGAAACGCCTGAATTTTTTAGAATATTCTCGGCTTGCTGTTGTCTTTCCCACTCTTCAACTTTTTTAACGGTTTGCTCTAAAGGAGGCATTCCATCAATTTGTTCTGCATTAAAAACAACACTGAAAAATACTTGAGGTCTATCTAACTTAATAATTTCTTTTTTGGGTTTACCCTTTTCGTCTAAAATAGGTTTGCCTTTTTCATCTTTTTTTATTCTTTCTTCACTAAATTTCCAGTAATGGACTTGTGTTCCCTTTTCACCTTTTCTAACTTGAGCATCAAAATTTTTAACTGCTTGATTATATGTAAGCCAACGAGGATCGTTATATCCTTTAACTTCCGCTTTAGACATTAAATTAATTAAGTTCATTCCTTTGTAAGCATTGCCTGTTGTCGCATTATGAGGAAATGATTTATTAATTTCTCCTGGCTTCCAAGGTTTCTGCCAGGGCGCTGTATTTGACTTAATTTGTTCAATTAAACGAGTTGCGAGTTCTTCGACATATTCTTTTTTCATGCGATTATCCTCTATTAAATTACATTTTCACTGTTATCATTTATTGCATCTTTCCAGGCTTCTTCTAGCTCTATTGGATCGCTTTCCATTGCTCCCCACTGTTCTGCTTCATCAGGACTCATTTCAAGTACAATCGTTGGTAATCCTAGGTATTTAGGATCATCAGTTATTGTTGGCAATGTTATGTCATCTAGGGTCAAATCTTCGTTAGAAGGTGTCTGTGGTTGGTTCATTGTTTACGCTCTCTTTTACGTTTGAATAAAGGTTCTTATTTACATAAATCGTTGTGTCTGCATTAAATGATGCTTGTTGATAGCTTACATTCATAGGTTTACTATTAGATGCTCTATAATAATTATGCTCTTGTTTTGGGCTACTATCTAAGCTCGGTGAGTTGCTTAAAGCAATGTATCTATCAGCAACAGCAATAACATAATTACGTGTCTCTCTATATCTAGGTACTCCATCATATTTAATGACTGCACCATGCCCAGCATTATATGCAGCAATAATTTTCACAAGATTACGATTAAAAAGATTAGATAAATAACCTAGATATCTAGTACCAGCTTTTATATTTATTTCTGGATCATACAAGTTACCAGATACTCCAAGAAAACTGGCTGTGGAGGGCAAGACTTGCATTAAACCAATTGCTCCTTTATTGGACTTTACATTTGGATTAAATCGACTCTCACGATAAATAATAGATCTAACAAGGTTAGGGTCTAATTTTTCAATGAGGGAATATTTTTGTATTAAGCTATCTATATCTTTAGAGTACGCCATTGGTGTAACAAGGAGCGTAAAGATAAGCGCAAATAGCCTAAGCAAATCTATAGTAAAACTATATACATTTAGCTTCATTTTCATACTCATAACAAAAGGGGGATGAATCTTTTTTAGAAACGAAAAGTGGTTTTGCATTAGTAAAAACTTGGCTTAAATGAATAGGGCCAAAATATCGGCTATCGAAGCTCTTAGGATTGTATTGAGATATAACCCAAACTGTATTTTTAGCAACTTGATATGTGCCAGGTTTTACATGAGGAAGTGCAGAACTTTTAGCAATATCAGCATATTTACGATCATTAATAAATAGCTCACCGTCAGTAACTTTAACGGTATCACCTTCAACCGCAGCGATTGGTTTTAAGAATGGTATTACGTGTGAATCACAGCTTCTCAGAAAACGAATGCTATTATCTACAAATGAAAATTTATTAACTATTTGGTCATCTAGAATCGGACAGAAAACAATTAGATTATTCCTTTTTAGGCTCTTTTGAGAATCTAAATAGTAAATACCAGGCGGTAGACTATCTGTGATATTCCACATTATAGATTTTTTTAAAAGAAGTAAAAACAATGCCAAAAAAATTAAAACAATAGGAATCAATAATGGCCCTTTTAAAATATTTTTTTTCATAACGTGAACTCTTCAACTTTTGATTTAGAACCAGATATATCTTTTTCATCAGTTTCAGTTTGCATCTCAGTATGAGTACTGATTATCTTATCTGTTTGAGCTAAAGCCTTGACTTTAGATCGTGCAAGTAATACTTCATCATTAAAGAATAAACTTTGTTCTCCATAAATTGGATTATTACCAGCCACAAAAACAATTAGATCGCCACCTTCTACAATTTTTAAACCATCTTCTGATTTAACTGGTGCTTTTAGCCTTAAGCATTCATCGGGTGTTAACAATGGTCTAGCAAATGCTTGAATAGATCTATTCACATTCCCCATGACTGCACCAAAACGATTGCCACTGGTTGAAATATCTTCTGAGTATTGCGTTTTTTGACCTGTCATTTTAGAAAGCCATTCAGCCGTTTCTAATTTGTTAGGTGCATAAGCAACTCTCACATGACAGTTTGCAGAAATAGTTTCTTCTCTTCCATAAGCATCTTGTGCCCTAAGTTGTTCTATATCTTGTGCTATTAGATAAGCTTTAATTCCATAACCAGCGATATAGGGCAATGCTTCCTCAAAAACTTTTAATCGGCCAAAACTTGGAAATTCATCTAGCATGAGTAGTAATTTATGCTTGTACTCAATTTTTGCAGATCCACCATTAGGATCTGATTTCATATCTTTTCTGATAAGTGTTTCTAGTATTTGAGTGATCATTAAACGTATAAGCGGTTTTAAACGCTTCTTATCACTTGGTTTAACGACTAAATATAGTGATACTGGTTGATCATGATTCATTAGATCATCAATCATAAAATCACTTTTTTTGGTATTTTTTGCAACAATTGGATCTCTATACAAAGTTAAGAAACTTCTCGCTGTTGATAGAATTGATCCTCGCTCTTCTTCTGGTGTATTTCTTATATCAACTGCTGGAGCAGCAATATTTTCATGCAATATTGGATTGCCATTTTCATCTTTACCGAACTTGTTGTTGATCATATCAAGCCATAAATCATCAATAGATCCTGTTGGATCTGAAATTAGCATTGACACATCATATAAACATGCTTTTCCTTTGCCTTCCGCATTAAATTTATAGAGAGCAAAAAGTATAACACCGACTAAAAGAGCAAAACTTGTTTTACTCCAGTGATCTTCCATTCCCTTCCCTTCGGGATCTACTAAAATAGTTACGAGATTTTGAGTATCTGAAACCTCAAACTCAGTACCAAATCTAATTTCATTAAGTGGATTAAAGCCAGCCGAATCAAGTGGATTTGCTGGATCAAACTTAATAGCTTTATTCTTGGCATATTGACTACGCCAACCACTTGTTGCATCCCATAGTTCACCTTTCATGTCACTAATAAGCATAGATGAAGTCCAAGTCAGCATTGTAGGCAGAACGAGACCTACACCTTTACCAGAACGAGTTGGAGCAATCCCAATGATATGTTCTGGCCCATCATGTCTTAAATAATGAAGTTGGCCTTTTTTATCTCTATATCCACCAACAAAAGCACCTTTACTTTCTTTATTTTTATTAGGTAATAACCCCATCTTTGGTAGTTCTTCAAAATCTGCCCACTTAGCTGAGCCATGAATGTCTTTATTTTTACGGCTTGATTTAGTAATAAATCCTGCCGTAAATGCAGTTATAAAAAATATTAAAACTAAAGAGCCTAAAAATATAATAAATAGATGGTCAAGCTGTGGTCGTAAAGCAGTTCCTATTGGCTGATTGTAATGGATATACCAAGTAATAAATTTAAATGGCTGATAAAGACCAAGTGCAATAGGTTCTCCTAGTGCTGGATGATGGTTAAATACTGTAGCCATTTTCTGAGTTGTAAAAGATGCAGATATTGTTATAGCCATAATCATTATTGAAAATGCTATTGCATATACAAACCCTGTGTGCATCCTCTTGTTCTGTTTTTCCATATCCTTCATCTAGATTTTCCTCTTGATCTCGACTCTTCATTTACATTTTTTTGAACCTCTGTACTTTTTACGAAAGATTCACCATTTTGATGTTCATTAATTTCTGAGCTTAATTGCTGTCGTCTTTCTTCCATCTGAACATCTTCAAATTTAATGGAAATATTATGTTCGACTGCGGTTTTAATGAGACTTTCTTTAAAGTCATCACTACCAGAAACAGATATAGGCCGATATCCAAACTTGTCTTTTGCCATTAGTAAAGCCATATAGATACTGGCTTGACTGTCATTTTCTACTTTTAAATCATCTTTACGATCTAATACTTTTCCACCATCTTTAAACTCATAAACTACAGAACCATTGGATCGTAACTTCGGATCAAGATCTTTATAAATAAAAGTCTTTTTAGCAATATCTTTATCGCTGACACCTATTTTCTTGTCATATTTCCTTAGATCTTTAACAACTTTATTTCTTAGTTGTTTAAGGGCTTCTGTATTACCATTTAGAGCTTGCTCCTGTAAGTAGTCATGCCAACTTTGGTTTTTAGGAGTTTCTTTACGCTGAGTTTTTTGTTTCTCATTAAATTGTTGTTGAAATTTTTTCTTTTTCTCAAATAAGTTTCTCCATGCCTCTTTCCTTTGAGCAGTTGTTCTATTAGATTTTTTAATTCTATCTGCTCTAGCTTCATACCATTTCTGCAACTCTTCCTTGAATTGTTCTCTTTCAGTTTTAAGTTTATTCCTAAGAGCTTTTCTACTCTGAGTAGATGCAGCATTCTTTTTTAAGTATTCTTGAAATAATGGATTTTCTTTCTTATGAAAATCTTTATCATATTTTACTCGGCTTGTTGCATCTCCGCCCATGCTATCTCTATTCCGTCGCAATCTTTCAATAGCGTCTGCTCGTCTTTGCTGTATGTGACCAATCTCATGATCCGACAAAAACACTTCAACTCCAATGGAGTTACGAACCATATCGCACCTGGACAAGTGCTGCATACTGTCGAGGGTCTTTTCTCCTGAGGAAGAGCCGAAATGACCTTGCTCAGATAAGTTGACTCGACTTGATTTTCTGTTATTTCTATTAGATTCTGTTCTTCCTCCATCTCTATTTTTTTCTCTTCCTTTAACTGCTCTTCTGTCATCATTGGCTTTATCCTCTTCAAAATCACCTAATTTCTTTTTCAAGTTATTTAAAGAAATTTCACGAGCAACACTTGATGCTTTTACAGAAACTTCTTCACTTGTAAATACGATACCCTGACCTTTTCTATTTAAAGAAATGCCATATTCATTTACTAATTCATGTATTTCATTCCAGCTATTACAAGATTCAATTTGAGGAAGCAAATTTTCGGATACGAAATTTTCTAAGGTTTGTTGATCCTGATAAATTTCTTGTTCCGTTTTTTGTTTTTGCTTTTCTTTATTAGATAACCCATGATTTGTAGGCTGTAAATTAAACTTTTTTTCTAATTCATCACACTTCTTCATGAGCGATTTTTTGTCATAAAATGGCTCAATATTATTAAATGAAGTAGGATTAATCTTATTAATTAATATATGAAGGTGGTAGTGGTCTGTATCATTATGAATTGCAGATACTCTTTGATGCTCATCTAAACCAATGCTTTTACATAACTCATCTTCAATATTTTCTAATATATCTTTATTTGGAACTTCACCAATTGGAAAAGATACAATTAAATGATAGTTTTTATCAGACTTAGATCGTGTATTTAGACTCTGTAAAAGTTGCATTTCTAGAAGAGCATCACCTGGAGTCTGTGCATTTATATTAGTGAATCTAATATCTTCCTCACTAACCTTTCCTGTTAAACCACTATTTCTATCAAGAGTGCTTTTTTTTGTATCCACAACATAACAGAAAGTGCGTATAACACTTCTGTTACTACTTTTTTTGGCTCTCTTTGCAATCATATTACTTTAAAGACCTAACTATTTTGATTAGTTCAATTTGAGCAACAGCTATATTTGAAATAATTGTATTTACTTCTTTCCTATGCTTGGCATTATCTAAATGCTGACCATCTTTGCTCATATATTGCTTCAGCAAATTTCCTAACCTCGCTTGGTCTGCATTTACTTTCATTAGTGAAAGTCCTACTTGAGCATCCAACTTTGACTTTGGTTGAAATCCTAATCCTCTCTCTCTTAAATAATTGGACACACTCATGTTGCATTCTTTAGCTTTTATTTCTAAGGATTCTTTTTCATGTGGAAGCCAATAAGAAGGAACTAAAACCCTTGGTCGCTTTATATTTTTTTCTGTCATACCTACATCCTACGCCTTAATAAAAAACAAGATTTTACCTAAAACATCCGAAGGATACATCCCGAAGGGATACCCCCGAAGGGCAAGATGACAACTTGAGCGAAGCGAATGTTGTGGGTGTTGTAATTTTACTATGCTTGCATGTAATATTACAACACACATCTTGCCGTTTTTACTTAAAGTTTAGTTGCCAAAAATTGCCAAAAATTAATGTGAATTAACATATAAAATTTGATATAAATTGATAGAAATTGATATAAATTGATAGAAATTAATTAAAATTGACATAAGTCAATAAAATGCAACTCTATAAGTTGATATAAGTTGATATAAGTTGATAAAATAAGGATGTTTTTAAATAGGATCTTCTGAAAATGGATAAAATGCCAAAAAAAAGAGACTCTGCTCAAACAATCCTAACTAGACATAAAGACAAAGTTTTTGAAATGTGGAGTGCTTGTTATTCCTTAAAAGATATTCATAGATTTTTATTAGAGTCTGGAGAAGATATTGGATACCATCGTGTACGAATAGCTTGTATTAAGTTTTTTAATTTCAATACAAAAATTAAAGGCTCTTTTTTGGGGGAAACTGAAAGTTCTGAGAAAAAAGAAAGTAACCGAACACCAGAGCCAAAGAAGGACGGTTTTACATATAACCCTAAAGCACCAGATGCTAGAACATTCTGGGAAGACTAATCAATGAGAGAAAATTATGGCAATTATTAATATTGTACTCCAAGGTAAAGGTGGAGTTGGAAAAACCTTTACGTCTTTAATGCTAGCCCAATACTTAAAAGATAAAGCTATTAAGTTTGATGCAATAGATACTGATCCAGTAAATAATAGTTTTTCTTCTTTTTCTTCTCTAAAAGTCAAAACTTTAAATATTCTTGAAAAGAATATAATCAAACCAAAAGCATTTGATGAATTAATGGAAATTCTAATAGAAACGGAAAAAGATATTGTTGTTGATAATGGAGCTAGTTCGTTTATACCTATTGTAAATTATTTAATAGAGAATGAATGTTTTGAGATTTTAAAAGATTGCGGTCATCAAATAAATATTCATTCTATAATTTCTGGGGGACAGGCTCTTTCAGATACAATGATTAATTTACACCAGTTGCTAGAACAATTTCCACCTTATGTCAAATTTATTGTTTGGCTAAATGAAAAAGATGGTGATATTGCCCATCCAGACTCTCCAGGTAAGGGTTTTGAAAGTTCAAAAGTATACAGGGACAATAAAGATCGGATTAGCTCTATTATTCATTTAAAAAGACCAAGCAATGATACTCTTTTAGATATTAGGAAAGCTCTTGATCTGAGGATTACTTTTTTAGAAGCTATAACATCAGATAACTTCTCACTTATGGAAAAACAAAGGATTAAAATTTTTCAACGTAAAATATATGAACAACTTAATAACTCAATCGTATACGATATGCCCATTGAGGAAGAATAATGATTGATAAAGATGCTTTGATACAAGAAGTAGCAAAAAAACATCATGTATTATTGAGTAAAGATGATCCTATTTTTGTTTCAGTTACACTTTCAGAATTAGTTTTAAAACATTATATAGATCAGATAGATCATAAGCTTAGTAATACAGAAGAAACTTTTTATGAAATGAAAAGGGATGCAGAGGATACGGCCCAAACCATTGCGAATAAACTCATCACAAAAGGTGCTGAATATATTAATTTAGAGATGGAAAAGGCTGCCGATAAAGTTGTTATCAAAGTTAAGAATGAAATAGAAAATCTAAATATAGAAAAAAGTAAGCTTGTTACTGACATAGAGCAACTAAATAAGAAATCAGGCATGCAAGAGAAAATGATTTTATTTCTAGTTGGTACGACTTTAACTATTGCTATCTTAAATCTAGTTTTACTACTATTTAGATATCATTAAAAATATTGGCTATTTCGAATAGCTAAAATATTAGCTATTCGAAATAACGTGTAGAAACTTCATTATGAAATTCCCTTACTTTTCGCTATTTTTAAAGCTTTTTTAACAAGCTTTCGAGCATCTCCTTGATTTTTTGCATTGTGATATTTTTTGATGAAGTTTTCAAAAATATTACAATGATGGTTATAATCAGATATATACTGCTCGTCATCTGCGCTTTGTGCCTTATCCATTGTTTCATATCTATAAAACATAATCGCTTCATATTCTTCTTGAGTTACGCTAATTGTTGGCATCTCTATTACTCCAAATTAAACACGTTATTCCGAATAGCCAAAATATTTTAGTAAAACTGGAAAGGAGGTTTTTAAAGCCTCCTTTTTGTAGTTTTTTTAAATAACTAATGACAATCTAAACACTTAATATGATTAAATCTGATTATGATCTATCAAAAATATAAAAGTTACCTTCATCTATAATCTATACGAGAGAACTTTACTCTCATACATCATCACTCTCTTTCCTAGCTATTTCTCACTATCAAACAATAATAAATCATGTATCTGATTTAATGTTTTTTCTTGATTCTCAAGAGCAACCTTAAGTTGATTATAAGCAATACGGTATGCTTCGTAATTACCTTTATCTAGACTAGATTGTATCCAATCCATTTTAGATAAAAAGAATTCCTTACGTTCATTTGTCCATTCTTCCAAAGCCAATGCAGTAGCATCAGCATCTTCATGTTTATTAAGACACAATTTAATTTTATCTTGAATCTTTGCCATTTCCAAAAAAACCTTTGTATAAAGAAAATTAATTTGATAGATTAAGGAAAGAGATAAGTTTTACTGCCAAACAGGCAGCTTAGAAAATAAAACCTATCTCTTTATCTTTAAGTTGACTGCCAAATAGGCAGCTTATTAAAAAGACCAAGCATTAAACTCGGTCTTTTTTATTTTATTAGAACCATTTTGCAGTTAGTGCATTGTATTGATCAGCTAAGGATCTAGCTTCATCTGTGCCTTTTTCTGATTTGTTGAATTTAGCAAGTAGGGATTTTTGCTCAATAATAAATTGTGCAATCTCCTCTGCTGAATTATCGCGATTTTCAATCCAAAATTTTGAATTATTTAGCAAGCCATTTTTATCACAAACCAAAGTTGCATGCTCGAAAGCCATATTTTTTAATTTAGATGCACGTATTTTCTCAGCCCATTCTTTTTGTTTAGCTGTACCTGTCAAAGCTTTACCACCAAAAGATTTTGCAAGGTTTCTTGCATCTTCTGCCTTTTGAGATAAAGTAAATTGTTTAACTTTCTCTTGTGCTGGATTAAAAGTCAGTCCAGTCTCAAGATCAACCCAAATCCCATTTTGTTGTTTTTGTGGCATGTCTGCATTGTTATACCAATCTAAAAATTTCATTTCGCCCACCTAGCAGTTCTAAATGATGTACAGTACTGATGTACCGTACATCACTCTATGTTTCTTACTATAATATACAGAATATACTATTCTCTTTAGACATCTATAAACAAGGTGTTTTCATTTAGTCCTAGAATATCTAGTGCCTGAAAATAACTACAAAAACCTGTACCAGTAAAACCTTTACAGATATTAAATAAATTCTTTTTATTAAAGATAATTCCACTAAAAACGAAATGACCAGATCCTTCTTCTGCACCTTCAGCATAACTAAGCTGTTGTGTAACCTTTGAATATAACTTTGCTTCTTCCTTTAAAATTGCTTTATTCTGGAGTAGATCTAAATCAACTAACCTTGCATTTGAAGGGCGTTTTTTCTTAATTTTTAGTTCTCTTTTTTCTAAAACTAGAAAGAAAGTATTTGTTCTATTAATAAACATAGATAGGTAATCCTCATGGCTATTGCCATATCGTTTAATTTATAAAACTATTATAAAAAAAAATATCCATTTTTGTCAATAACACTTTACATTAATATTTTATTTTCGGATCAGAAAATATAAACATAAAAAAAACCCTAAATATTTATTATTTAGGGTTATAAACTCGCTGTTTATATAAATAAAGGCTAGAAGAGTATTAAAGTAAATATCTAATTTTTAATTATTGCTTGTATAGCTGGAAAAGAAAGTTTTTCTTTATCTTTGTTCTTAGTATAAAACTCTTGTAAATTAGTAGAAAGAGTATCTTTTAAGAAGTTACTTAGATCTTTTGTATTTTTAT
>NZ_CP113938.1:0-8733 GCF_029392135.1 Acinetobacter sp. ESL0695
CTTGAAAATGAGCGTAGACGCGATGTTTTAAAGAAAACAGGGAAATCTATATCCGAAGCTCAAAAAAGGCGTAATGAGGAAAATAGGCGTAAATATGAGTTAGGGGGTGCTGTATTGGCTGCTTTTAAAAAATTGAATGTGGATATTGAATCTCTTATACCAGAGCAAATCCAAAATATAATTATTAATAATATAACCTTTGTAAAACAGGTTAAACAAAGCGAAATATTTAAAGAGGTTGCCAAGCATCAAGAAAATTATTTCAAGCAACGTAATCTTTTTCTTGATGTACTAGATGGTTTAACAAAATGGTCAAAATCTAATAAGAAACTATCAACAATTGAAATTGAAAAACGTAAATCTAAGTATGAAGAATAGAATTAATTTGTGGTTTAGATGTTGTTTACTAGAATGATAAACAGTGATTTTTTTATTTTTTAATAAGAAAAAAATAGCGAAGCGCTTTTTATATATATTTTAAATATTTTAAATATTTTACATTCGCTATATCCCTTGTATAGCAAGGGTTACAGGTTCTAACTATGAGGGATTGACTACTAACTATGAGGGATTGACTACTAACTATGAGGGATTGACTACTTAACTATGAGGGATTGACTACTAACTATGAGTATTATATATTTCTCATAGTTTGGTTTTTTGTAAGTATATAATCGTGTTTAATAAAAAAGATTTAATTATAAAATCTAATCAGGTTATCGAAGCATCTTATCAACTTAGCGCTACAGAGCAGCGTATAGTTCTGGCTGCAATAAGTAAGATTGGTCGGGATGCTAAAGTTACTGATGAAGAGATTTATAGGGTAACAGTTGAAGATATAAAAAAATTAGGTATACATGAAAAGACAGCTTATAGGGATTTAAAGGAGGGTGTTAATCGGTTATATGACAGATCTATCAATTTAGCAATTGATGAAGAATCTATAAAAATGCGTTGGGTTCAATCAATTCGTTTTTTAGAAAGTAGAGGTGTAATTGGTATTAGGTTCACTAAGGAAATTCTACCTTTTATCTCTAATTTAAGTAGAGAGTTTACTAAGTATTTTTTATCTGATATTTCTGGAATGAATAGTGCTTATGCTATTCGATTTTATGAGCTACTTAGCCAGTATAGATCTATAGGTAAGAGAGAAATAGCAGTCGATGACATTAGAAAAATGCTTGAATTAGGTAAAAGATACCCTTTATTTGCTGATTTAAAGCGTTGGGTAATCGATACTGCTATTGATCAAATCAATCAGCACAGTCCCATCCATGTGACATATGAACAGAAAAAGACAGGTCGTAAAATTACTCATATCTTATTTTCATTTAAACAAAAAGAGATTAAAGAATTAGATCAAAGTAAATCTACGTTTCTAAAGATGAGTGATGCCCAAATTAATATGTTTGGCAATCAACTTGCTCAACTACCAGACTTAGCTTACTTAGCAGTAGGTAATGAGAGCTATGAAGCTTTGGCAAGTCGAATTAAAGATATGTTACGAGATCAATCTAAACAAAAACAATTTACTCCTTACTTAGAGCAAGTTGGATTTAAGACAAGTAAAAGTTAAATTAAACCTGAAAACTTCAGACCAAATATTGAGATCAATCCAATTAATAAAATAATGATTAAAATACCAATAAAAAGGAGGATAGAACTTGTTTTTTTGTCGTCTTCTTTTGTCCTCAAATCCTGTCCTCTATTGTCCTCATGGACAGGTTGAGAGTTGTCCTCTATTGTCCCCAATTTTTCAGATGAAGAAAATGCTTTGTGCTCAATCAATAATAAAAGCTTATCGTGCTTAGATGACATATCATCAAGCCTTCTAGCCATGTCTTCTTTATCTTTTTTAAGCTCAGAAACCTGATCTTTGAGTAAATTTACGATGTCCTCACTTGTTTTTTTATCGTCTTCTTTTGTCCTCAAATCCTGTCCTCTATTGTCCTCATAGATAGGTTGAGGACTATTCTCTGCATTTATATTGTTTTCACCAAATACTCGAACAAGATCGATATATTGAACGACCTTTACACCTTGATCATTGAGTTGAGTTGATAGTTCACCGTTATTTATTTTTTTATAAAGGTAACTTCGAGCAATTTTAAATTGTTTAGATGCTTCGGAAATTGTAAGTAAGGCCATGAAGATCCGTCTTTAACAGTAGAACATATTTAGCGGAAAAGTTCGCTATGCGTACCAGTACGAACAAAAACCACAATATCAAATTTAGATAATGATTCTATGCGATAAACTAATAGAAAATCACCTCCTACATGTAACTCACGACAGTTTTTCCATTGATTGCCATTAAGAGCATGATCAAGCCATTCAGCCCCTAAAGGTTCATCATTCGCAATAATCAGCATCATGACTTCTTTTAACTTTCCCATGTCATAACGACCACTACGAGAAAGGCGCTGCCAGTCTGCTAAAAACTCTTTGGTGTAATCAGATGAGCGAGGTAATACGGCACGTTTAGATTTAGCTGTTCTTTTTGAGGTCATTAAGTAAATCTTCTACTGTTTCAAAACGTGCTTTTTGGGCCTGGATTAATTGATCTGCTTCATCTAGTGCCGAAAGTGTAGCTGTATTAGGTACACGAACATCAAAAGGAATTGCTTGCTCTGCAACAACACGAGTTAAAAAGATGCGTACAGCATCTGAAACAGACATTCCCATTGCTTTTAAGGCTTGTTGTGCTTGTACTTTTGTTTCATCATCAATTCGTACATGAAGCATAGAGGTTTGCGTTGTCATACCATCTACTCCTTTACTATTTTGTATCTCATTTGATATACATGATAGCATGCTTTTTATAAATATTGAGCAAAAATTGATAGTATCTTTTTTAAAGAGAATTAAATAATAAATTGTGGGTCTCGTTAAAAACATGCTTAATTCGTGGCAAAAGATATTAAAAGCCCAGCAAAATGGTCAAGGTGCTTCAATGTTGAGTTAAAACAGGACATTTTAAATGGGTTTTCGCATAGACATTTTAATTGGTGAATAACAAGAAATGGGAGCTTTGCTCCCACCTCTACAATAAAATTAAATTTCTTCAAACAATTCTAAGGCAATCTTCCTTGCCAAGTGATCTTTTTCACAGCTGAGTACAGGTAAATCAATAGCATACTGAATTGCCTCACGACCTGCGATTTCCATAGGTCCATAGTCATCATAATCTTCACCTGTATAAGCATTGTAAGCTCTAAAATCATCCTGAGTGAAATCGACTCCACACATTTGTGCTAAGTAAATATATAACCATGCTTCGCCATGATTTTTGAAGATTTTTTCATAAAGGAAGTATTCAATAGCACTCGTATCACCACGATTACACAGGTATAGAATCTGCTTATAAACCGTTTCCTTATCTGCATCCAAATTAATTTCATGAAGATTCATAGGTGAATTTTTAATATAAGATTCAAAGTGTTCAGCTTGCTTTATGTATTCTTCATACTTTTCTTTATTTTTCTTGGTCTCAACAGAATTAATATACTTTTGTTTATGGTTGTCCCAATTGCTTCCAAAATTTGAGCCATTCCTACCGTAAGGGGCTATCTGATTTGCTAAATAACGATAATAGGCCCCTAGTAGAGCATACGCATCAGCATTCTTACGATCTTCGGCATAAGATAAAATCTTTTCAAAAATCTTCCCAATTTTTGCGAACTCTAAATAATCTCCATCAAGTTCGAGATCATCCACTCTACCATTTTCAAAATCGATATAAGTTAACTCTTCTCTTGCAGTATTAAAGTTAATAACTTCTAAATTAAGCCATAAGAGTTCTCGATAGACAGTTTTAGAAATAGATAAATAGAACTCCTCTGAAGCATCTAACTTTAGTAAACCCTGAAGTCTTATTATAATTTTTTTAATCTGCTCCAATAAGGCATTACCCTCATAATCATCCCAATGAAGATCATCTTCACTATAATTTAGATAATCCGTCTCAGGCGGATTTTTCAATATTTCAAGGGTTAGAGCATCAGTTAACTCATGCTCATAATATTCTTCAGAATCATCATATTGAGCATCAAGTAAAAGATTTTTAGCTACAAAGGAGCTATAAGTCTTATAGCCTTGATCTAAAGCAATTAATTCATAGATATGTGAACGGCTAATCTTTACCGAATGCTGATCATGAATTTTCTTAGATAATTGAAATGCGAATTCTTGAATAGACATAATTTTCTCTACTTCCAACTCTAAACTCTTTATACAAAGAATCCTTGGTGTCATAAGACTTCTAGCAACGCATGTTTAAATGCTAAGAACCAAACGAGTTGATACTTAAGAAAATTAAACTATGGATATAGCTTTAAAAATTAAACCTATAGTTTTTGTCCCTTTTCTACTCATGCGTAAGTACGGTAGGCAACCTTTTGCTAAAATAATAATTTTTATATAAATTTGCAAGAGTAAAAATAGAAAAGTACATTAATAAAATTGCAGTTTTTTCTTGAATCTGCCATATATTTTATTTGACTTAATAGGAACTAAAGGCTCCCATTTTTGATATTTCAAATTTAGAGTTTTTTATTCGTTTTATTCAATCCATTGAGTAATTCTAGAATCTTGTAAATATGAGTATTTATGGCGATCATAGAATGCAAAACAGACATGTTTATTACTAGTTTGACGACTTAAATTACGATCAAATCGCATTAACCGTGAATTATTAGAATTATCTAAACGAATTTCAATTCGCTCAAAGGGATTGCACGTTTTTCGAGAACGACCAGTACAATTTTCATAATATATATAATCAATTACTGTGCCACAACTTTGAGAAAGTTGCATTGGTTGCTCTTCTTTTATTTTCATACCCATACTAAAAGACATCATTCCAACAATAATAAATCCAAGCGTTGTCAAAATAGGTAATATGACCCAGAGTGTATTTTTCTCAGCTTTGGGTATTATTAGACCAAATGTAATAATTAAAATAATAAAAGCAGAAAAATATAAGATTAAACCTATAATAATCAAAAAATCAGACATAAATTACCCAATAGATATTTTTCGAATCAGTCTATGCCTTTTATCATCTTTTTTTGATGAGATTCCAATAATTATAAAAACTAAGGCTAAAAAAACGGTATAGACATTACTTACCCCTGACTTAACATAATGGGCATTACCCGAACTCAATTACATAAAGTTATTTGTAATCAGTGCCTTAAACATTTTACATAATGCCAAAAAGAACAAAAAAGCCAGTATAGACATATGTTGGCTAAAATGTAGGCGGATTTGGTAGGAAATGCCTATATTTTTGTATATTTATTGATCAGTATTACTGCCATATCCTATTTCTAAATTAGCTTTCTCTACAAGATCCGTAGGTAGTTCGCCTTGTATAGAAGGAGCCAGCATTTTAAAATCATTAACTTGTTTTACAAGATTTCCTCTTCCGCTAACTAATTGATTTTCCGATTTTTGGTATACATCATTAGCCTTGTCTAAATGTTTTTTTATCTCTTTAAAACTCTCTAAGAAATTTCTTAGTTTTTGAAATACATCATTCGCTTTATTCGCTAAAGCAGCTGTATGTTTATTCCGATCTTCGAAGCGCCAAAGTTGACGGACTATATTCAAACTAGTTAACAAAGTTGTTGGTGTTGCAACTAAGATATTCTTTTCTAAAGCTTTTTGGAAAATTGTATCATCTTTTTTTAGTGCATCAACAAATGCTGATTCAATTGGAATAAACATAAAAACTAATTCAGGAGAGTTAAACTCTTTAATTGCATGATATTCTTTAGATGATAGCTCATTAATACGAGCAGATACTGCTTTTACATGATTCGAAAGTGCAATTTGTTTTTCAGATTCATTATCTGAATTAATATAAATTGTATAATCATTTAATGAAACTTTTGCATCAATAATTAAATGCTTACCTTGAGGCAAATAAACGATTGCATCAGGTCTTAATCTACCTGTTTCGCCTGATACAGAAACCTCTCTTTTAAAGTCTTTATTTGGTTGTAAGCCTGAACGCTCCAATACATTTTCTAAAATAAGCTCTCCCCAATTACCTTGAGTTTTCTTTCCACCTTTTAAAGCATTAGCAAGGTCATGAGCCTCTTTAGTGATCGCTTTATTGAGTTCTTTTAATTGTAGTAGTTCTTGTTTTAGTTCACCTTGTTGTTGCGTTTCACGATGATGTATATCTTGTACTTCTTTTTTAAAAGTATCTATTGCTTGTTGGAATGGGTTTATAACAGCAGAAATTCCTATTTTGCTAGTTTCCTGTAAAGAAATAGACTTTGCATCTAAAATATCATTAGCTAAAGACTTAAACTCATTCTTTAGATCTTCTTTTTGAAGAGTAAAATTTGATATTTGTTCATTAAAATTCCGCTCTCTTTCTGCTAAAGAAGTTTGTAATATCGATAACTCATTTGAAACTTTGACATAATCCTCAGATTTTTCAGCAAAGCTAGTTTCTAGTTTTTGTAGTTTTCCTGATAACTCAATATTTTGGTTTTCGTAATTTTCAAATTTAGAACTTAAAACACTACGTTCTTGATCAAGCTTGTTTCTCTCTTCTGATAAATTTGCTATGGTGAGTTTTAAGTCTTTAGTCTCAATAATAAAATTCTCTAAAACTTTTTCTCGCTCATTTAATTTTGTTTGAATACGCTCATGTATTAAACTGCTTTCATGACACTTTTTTTTAAGTTCCTCATTATGGGATTTAATATTGTTGAGCTCATAATTTCGTTCATTTAATATTTTAACTTCGGATGTAAGTTCAATAGTTTTTTTATTACTCATTATTTTAGAAACAAAAAAACCTAATACAGCAAAGGTTACAGCTATAAGCAGAAGAGTTACAATTTCCATTTTCTTTTAATTCCTATTTACATGCTTACATTTTTAAAATTTACTTTATCAAAATTTAAAATCGTAATTTACATTTACGTTAGAAATTAAAATTATCATAAATATTAAGTTCTTTTTTAATATTTTTTTCTTTTAATGTACTTTGCCTTTGATATTCAGCTTCATAATAGGATTTATACAGCTCATAGCGGTTTTCAGTACGGATACGATTAATTTCTGCGGTCATTTCTTGTTTTTGTTGGTATCTTTCTAAATTACTCGGTTGAGCATAGCGAATCGCTTTGTTCATCATAGGAACGTCCTGAAGGGCTGTTCCATATTTTTTGTTGTAGTCCTCATTGGATAGACAGCTCACAAAGTTAGGTACTTTAACCTTTACCCCTTTGATTTCAAGAATCTTGGTCGATGCATATCGCTCTAAGCTATGGTTAATCAGTTGTTCGGTCTTTTCTCTGTATAGCTGAAGTTGTCCCTTACCTAATCCTAATACATCCGCAGTCAGCTTCTGAGCACCACCTTTTTCGGGGTGCTTAGGGTTATAACGTTTAAAAAACTGTTCTAGAGTCCGATCAATTTCATCAACATGTCTTTCGCTATACATAAAGTGTAAGTGGGGTTGTTCTTCACCACCTAAGCTCCCGGCATGAGTATGAATGGAGCAGGTGTAAGGAAATTGATAGCGATCTGCAAGTTCAGTAATAAATTTTTCGGCAAGCTCAATTCGTTGTTTTGTGCTGAGTTCTTTCGGTAGGGCAATCACTAGACTAGAACTCACACGGCCATTTTTTCGTTCATATAGATCCGCAGCTTGCCAAAATTCCGCAGGTTTTCCTTCTGCAAATTTTGGCATATTGCCTGATTTTACGAACTCAACTTTTTCCTGACTGTTTTCTTTGTAACGTGTAAATTCTGCTGTTCGTGTAATGTAGTGAAAGCGACCTTTCGCAGTACTTTTATTTTTGCTCGACTGTGTTTTGATGATGTGCTCAAGATTGCAATAAAACATCGATTTAACTCAGTTGTTCGCTTTACGATACCCAGCATAATAGATCGATTTTAAAAAATAGAGTGCTCATATTTTGATAAAAGCCCACGAATGTGATGTAACAGTCATCGATTATGTTAAAACAATCCCTACTTTATTGTGAAACAACTCGGGGGTTATGTTGAAACAATTTTCATTTGTGATGTAACAGCAATATATTTATGAGGAAACAAGTTTTTTTAAAGCTGTTTCATCATTTTTCTCAAAAATACAATAATATTTTTTATATTAATATCAATAACTTAAAAACCTCGTAGAGCGAAGTTGAAGTGTTTCTAAATAAGCTAAAATAACAGAGTTATTTTAGCTTATTTAGAAACACGGAAACGAGCTAAATATTTAAATAATTTGTTCTCACATTTATTTAAATATTCTCACGATAGCATATGCTAGTCTAGAGTGATCAGTTTTCTACCCTTTCAGTATTCGAGAAAATTATGGCTCAACGTGGTCGACCTGCAAAAGTGCTTTCATCGTCTGATTTAAATGAACTCCTTCTTTTTATCCGAAGCTTG
The DNA here is from genome assembly GCF_029392135.1 of Acinetobacter sp. ESL0695. Classification (NCBI taxonomy): domain Bacteria; kingdom Pseudomonadati; phylum Pseudomonadota; class Gammaproteobacteria; order Moraxellales; family Moraxellaceae; genus Acinetobacter; species Acinetobacter sp. ESL0695. The sequence goes on from NZ_CP113938.1 coordinate 8,428, forward strand.
CCTTTCAGAAAAAAGAATCAAGAAGCTGCTTTAGATCTATTACAAAGAGCTGAGCAAGATTTTGATGAAGCTGAAATGAAAGTTCTGAAATCAGCAGATCGAGAAAAACTGCGCTTTCAACAGAGACAGGGATTACTAGAACAAATCAAACTCAAAGAGAAAAATCAGCAAACGTTGCTTGAAAATGAAGTTGAGATTTTAGCATTAGAAAAGAATAAACAAGAGCGAGAGGACTTTTTTAGGTTAGACCGAGCATTAGAATCTTATATGAAGATCCAACAGGCGGTTTTAAATGATCGTATAAGG